>NZ_JAQDKY010000014.1:0-65409 GCF_027662325.1 Blautia faecis
ACAACTTTCAACACACTAAATAGGTTATAAAAAAATCCGACACATTTCAAAAAACGTTGGAAATCCAACTAATGTCGTTTTTCGTCGGTAGCAATTTTTCATTTACACAATTATACTTATTATACAGAGAAAAACAACTACTGTCTAATATCTTTTTATAATGAATGGGAGAGCAAAAACATGGATTTTTACAACTTTTATACAGGAAAAGAATTTGAAGCATATCAGTACCTTGGTGCTCACGTATGGGATGGCGGAACCACCTTCCGTACATTTGCCCCGGCAGCGCAGCGAGTATCTGTAATTGGTGAGTTCAACGGCTGGACAGAGACTCCTATGAACCGCGTTCATGATGGCAATTTCTGGGAATGCACCATGAATAATGTAGGCTCTGACCTGATGTATAAATACAGAATTTACCGTCAGGACGGCTCCTTCGTGGACCACGCAGACCCCTATGCTTTTTATAGCGAGATGCGTCCAGGCACTGCTTCAAAGACCTATGCTCTTGGCGGTTATGAATTTGGCGACAGCAAATGGCTGAAAAACCGCAAAGCAAGCTACGACAAACCAGTAAACATTTATGAAATGCATTTTGGCTCCTGGAAAAAACGAGGCGAAGGACAGGAAGACTGGTACACCTATGAGGAACTGGCACCGATCCTTATCACCTATTTGAAGGAACACGGCTATAATTATGTGGAGATCATGCCTCTCTGTGAGTACCCATGTGACGAATCCTGGGGGTATCAGGATACAGGATATTTTAGTCCAACCTCCCGCTATGGAAAGCCGGAAGAATTGAAAGCATTTGTAGACCAGTGCCACCAGGCTGGAATTGGGGTCATTCTGGATTTTGTTCCAGTGCATTTTGCAGTGAATGATTATGCGTTGGCAGAATATGACGGAACAGCCCTTTATGAATATCCAAACATGGCAGTTGGCCGCAACGAATGGGGAAGCTGCAATTTTATGCATTCCAGAGGAGAAGTTTGCAGTTTTCTGCAGTCCTCTGCCTATTACTGGATGAATGAATTCCATTTCGATGGCCTTCGTATGGACGCAGTAGGAAATCTGATTTACTGGCAGGGGGACGCAAGCCGTGGAGAAAACCTGGCAGCTCTGAAATTTATCCGTACCATGAATCAGGGCTTAAAGGAAAGAATCCCTGACTGCCTCCTTTTTGCCGAGGATTCCACTCCATATCAGGGTGTGACAAAGCCGGTATGGGAGGGCGGACTTGGATTTGATTACAAATGGGATCTTGGATGGATGCATGATACTCTGTCTTATTTTCAGGCAGATGCAAAAGAAAGACAGGAAAAATATCACAAGCTGACATTCTCTATGATGTATTTTTACAATGAGCGCTATATCCTGCCGCTGTCCCATGATGAGGTTGTCCACGGAAAGGCAACCATCGCCCAGAAGATGAACGGTGGTTATGATGGGAAATTTCCACAGGCAAGAGCTTTCTATATGTATATGTATGCGCACCCGGGTGCAAAGCTGAATTTCATGGGAAATGAGCTGGCACAGCTGAAAGAATGGTGCGAAAAGGATGAGTTGGACTGGATTTTGCTGAAATTCCCTGTTCATGAAGCATTTCATAAATTCATGGCAGATCTGAACCAATGCTATCTGAAGAACAGTGCTTTTTCCCAGAGAGATTTCAGCCAGGATGGTTTCTCATGGGTGGATTGCCATCAGGAGCAGAAGTGCATGTATCTGTTTGAAAGAATCAGTGGGGATCAGAAAATTTTGGCTGTGTTCAATTTCTCCGACGAAATCCAGGAATACACTTTGGAAAAAGATTATGCCGGATATGAGCTTCTCCTTGCAAGTGATATGGTGAAATATGGCGGTAAAAAGCGCTACACGAAAAAAGAAAAGGTAATTACAGGCGGAAAAGCAGTATTTAAAATGGGACCATTTTCTGCCAGATATTATCTGGTGAAATAAGGAAAAGTATATAAATAAAAAAGACCTGTATCCGGATAAAATTCTACAATGATGGAACCTTGTCATTGGTTTTATCTGGAGTACAGGTCTTTATGATTGCTGCGTACAGCAGTCAATGAGCTTCTGTAATTGTAAGAAAATGCAATGCAAAAACGCAATGCGTATAATTTATTTACCAGGAGAGAGATGCTCCTTGATAGCGGTAAAGCTCTCTGGACTGATGACATGTTCGATACGGCATGCATCGGAGGTTGCAGTTTCCGGATCAACACCCAGACTGATCAGCCAAGAGGATAAAAATTCATGTCGCTCATAAATCATATCTGCAATCTTCTGTCCGGATTCGGTAAGATAAATATATCCTTCTGGAGTGACAGTGATATGGTTCTTTTCACGAAGGTTCTTCATAGCAACACTGACGCTTGACTTCTTAAATCCAAGTTCATCAGCAATATCAACGGAACGCACAACAGGTTTCTTTTTGCTGAGAATAAGAATGGTCTCCAGATAGTTCTCAGCAGATTCATTAGATTTCACGATAAATCACCTCAATTTCTTGCTTGTGTAGCAGTACAAGTATAATACCTATAGAATACCATAGTTTACCGTTTGGGGCAATTATTTTTTTGAAATAATCCCTGCTGTTCAATTCTGTGTTGCGATTTGTAGTCAACAATCTGCCAGTTGTTTGTTATTGCTTATTGGTAACGTTCCGGTTACTGTTCACTCCGTGACCAGTAACGCGCTTCGCAATGCACAGAAAGACGAACCTTCTTGTGACAAGCACAAGAAGTAGCGTTTGCTGCGCAAACTTAATTCTCGGGTTTTCTGTGAACTTTGTTCTCAAAAACACCTCGCGGAATATTACCAGTGAACAGTAACACGTTCCGAACAGTAATACCATAAACAGTCATATTTTCCAATGACAAATTATTTTCCGGGTAGTATACTAAAACTAATTATCGTTTTCAGGGAGGTTTTTATTATGTACATTGCTTCAAAGGAACGTTACACCACAATGGAATACAACCGTTGTGGTGACAGCGGACTTATGCTGCCGAAGGTGTCACTTGGACTATGGCATAATTTTGGAGATACGTCTAAATTTGAGAATATGAGACAGCTGTGTTTTACAGCTTTTGACAACGGAATCACACAGTTCGATCTGGCGAATAATTATGGACCGGAGCCGGGGAGTGCAGAGATTAATTTCGGCAGGATTCTGAAAGAAGACCTGGGAAAATACAGGGACGAACTGATCATTACTACCAAGGCAGGATATGAAATGTGGGATGGTCCTTATGGAAACTGGGGCAGCCGCAAGTATCTTCTGGCAAGTCTTGACCAGAGCCTGAAGCGTATGGGACTGGAATATGTGGATATTTTTTACCATCATAGAATGGATCCGGAGACCCCTCTGGAAGAGTCCATGGGAGCGCTGGCCAGTGCAGTGCAGAGCGGAAAAGCCCTGTATGTGGGACTTTCCAATTACGATGGAAAAACACTTTCACAGGCAACGTCGATTTTGCATGAAATGCATTGTCCTTTTGTAATTAATCAGAATCGTTATTCTATTTTTGACAGAACTGTGGAGAAAAATGGACTAAAAAAGACCACAGGAATTCTGAAAAAAGGTCTGATCACTTTCAGTCCTCTTGCACAGGGACAGCTTACAGACCGCTATCTTAATGGCATTCCGGAGGACAGCAGAATTCGTACCGATGGCAGATTTTTGAAGGAAAGCAATCTGACTCCAGAGCGTGTGCTACAGATCCGGGAGCTGAATGATATGGCTGCAGGGCGTGGCGAGAAGCTTTCGGAGATGGCTCTTGGCTGGCTGCTTGCACAGCAGGAGGTGACCAGTGTACTCATTGGAGCATCACGACCACAGCAGATCCTTGATAACATAAAAGCAATCCACTGTGCACCATTTACGGAGGAAGAGCTTGTGAGAATTGATGAAATTGCGGCTGAAAAAATACAGCCAGTATGATCATGAAATCCCAGATATATCCAGTAGCCTGACAGTTATGAACAGTATTACAAAGAAGCAGATAGGGATTTTTACGAGACGAAGAAAAACAATTATATTTTGCATAAGGCGAGGGACAGAAAATGATAATTCGAAAGGGAACACAGGCTGACCTTGTATCAGTGGAACAGCTTTACAATGACATTCATACGGCAGAAGAAACAGGTCAGCAGACCATTGGCTGAATCCGTGGTGTGTATCCTACAAGAGCTACGGCACAGGCCGCATTAGATGCCAAGGACTTGTTTGTTCTGGAGGATGCAGGTAAGCTCCTGGGAGCGGCCAGAATCAATAAAGCGCAGGTGGATTCTTATGCAGAAGGCGATTGGGAATTCGCAGCCAGGGATGAGGAGGTTTGCGTCTTCACACTCTGATAGTTTCCCCCTCCGCTTCTGGAAAAGGCTATGGAAAGAAGTTGGTAAAGTTCTATGAGGATTACGTTTTAAGCCACGGCTGTCCGGAACTTCGGATGGATACTAGAGCGTGTTTGAAAAATCATTCCCGCACTCTGCACGCCTCACTTTGCGGTATATTTTGCCCGAATTCGGTTGGCGTAGCCCGCTACGACGCCCTCATCAGGACAAAATCTCCCACAAATTGTGACGCACATCTTGCAGAAAGCCTTTTTCAAACACGCTCTAACGCAAGAAATGCCGCTGCAAGAGGGCTGTATAAAAAGCTTGGATATAAGGGAATCGGGATTGTGCCTACAGAATTTAACGGGATACCGGATGTGCAGCTGGTATTGTTGGAGAAGCACTTGTAATAGTTGAAATTCCCTTTTAGGAAAAAAGAAAAGAGAGCAGGCGAGTTTGTAGAGATACAGATTTGTCTGCTTTTTTTATATAGAGTTCCATCCCCCCGGGGGGCTTGCGGAAGAAAACTGGTTTTGATAAAATTTTAACATTAGAGTTAAATGCGGAGGAATTACAAGTGGATAAATTACTGGATGAAATAGAGAGTTACTGGAGTACCCGGACGGAGGGGTATTCTGAGGTGAATGAAAAAGAGTTGAATGGGATGCAGAAAAGGGCATGGCTGGAGACTCTGGAACGCGGATTTTTTGGAAAAAGGTCTGGGAAAAATGAGGATTCAGAAAACAATTCTGTGGAAAAAAAAGTTTTCGAAGAAGAATTTTCCGAAAAACAACATACAGACAAATATAAGGACCACTTGAGAATTCTGGATATCGGTACTGGCCCAGGCTTTTTCCCTATGATCCTTGCGGAAGCAGGATATCATGTAACAGCCATAGATTACACTCCGGGAATGTTGGAAAAGGCTGCAGAAAATGCAGCGAAATTTATCGGAGAAAAGAGCCGGAATATTGAATTTAAAAGAATGGATGCCCAGGCATTGGAGTTTGAAGATGAGAGCTTTGACGTGATCATTTCCAGAAACCTGACCTGGAATCTGCCTCATCCGGAAATGGCTTATAAAGAGTGGCTTCGGGTGCTGAAAAAAGGTGGAAAGCTTTTGAATTTTGATGCCAACTGGTATGGATATCTCTATGATGATAAGAAGCGTGAGGCTTACGAGAACGACCGTAAAAATGTGGAAAAAGGAAGCCTGGATGACCATTATCTGTGCACAGATATTGACCGAATGGAGAAAATTGCGCTGCAGGTTCCGTTGTCGGAGACCAAGCGTCCGGGATGGGATGTGAAGGTACTGGAAGCGCTTGGAGCAGCGCAGATTCAGGTAAATGAGGATATATGGCAGCAGGTGTGGAGCGAAGAAGAGAAGCTGAATTATGGATCTACACCTATGTTTATGTTGGAGGTGAAAAAATAATGAGTGAAATAATAAAT
The DNA here is from genome assembly GCF_027662325.1 of Blautia faecis. Lineage (NCBI taxonomy): Bacteria > Bacillati > Bacillota > Clostridia > Lachnospirales > Lachnospiraceae > Blautia > Blautia faecis. The sequence goes on from NZ_JAQDKY010000014.1 coordinate 5,806, forward strand.
ATAGGTGGCTTAAGTGCGGCACCAGGGCAGCGTGTCCATGGTTTTATTTCCATTGGAAATGGAGAATTTTCTCTTCCCGCAACAATTGTCAGGGGCGAAAAACCAGGTAAAACAGCTCTCATTACAGCTGGTATCCACGCTGGTGAATATGTGGGAATACAGAGTGCAGTAGAGCTTGGAAGAGACCTGAAAATTGAGAAAATGACAGGAACGGTAATTATTGTAAAGGTAGTGGCGAAAGAAGAATTTGAAAATCGGCACGGTTCTCTTTGCAGGGCGACAGGTGAGAATCTGAACCGCCTTTTTCCAGGAAAAAAAGAAGGTACTACATACGAAAAACTGGCGTATGCAGTAGTTGAAGAGTTACAGAAGGTGGCAGATTTTTATATTGATCTTCACAGTGGTGATGACTATGAGAAGCTGACTCCCTATGTGTATTATGCAGGTAAAGCAGCCCCGGAAGTGATGAAAATTTCCCGTCAGATGGCAGAACAGGTGGATGTTCCTTACATGGTAAAATCGGAGGTATCATCGGGTGGAAGCTATAATTATGCAGCATCCTGCGGCATCCCTTCCGTGCTTCTGGAACGGGGCGGAATGGGAGCCTGGGAGACAGAGGAAGTGCGTTCTATGAAGCGTGATGTACGCAGTATTTTACGGTTCCTCGGTATTTATGACGGACATAGAAGTATGCGGAAATATTATCCATTAAACGTAACGGATGTGCAGTATCAATCCGCCTCTTATACGGGACTCTGGTATCCCCAGAAGAAGGCAGGAGACCTGTTTACAGAAGGAGAAATTCTTGGCTATGTAAAGGATTACGAGGATAATATTCTGGAAACCTGTACCTCCTATGGGGACGGAGTAATCCTGTATCAGACTGGTTCCCTGCAGGTGATTAAGGATGGTCCGATGGTAGCTTATGGCCGGATCAGTTATGAGGAAGACGACCGAAAAGAGAAGATTGCGGCCTACTGGACCAAGCGAAGCGACAGCTTTCTGGAGCAGAGAAGGGCAGAGTTACATAGTCCGCTGGCAAAGAGATGGCTGGAAGAAATTGAGAAATACCTACCTAAAAAGGCATTAAGTCCTGAAAAAAAAATTGAGGATGAAAGCAAGGAAAGAAAAGATGCAGTTGCAAAAATTAAGGAAAAAGAGACTGGTAATGGTAAACTTAAAATCCTGGATGTGGGCTGTGGAACCGGTTTCTTTACAATCCTTCTTGCAAAACAGGGACACCAGGTAACAGGCACCGACCTTACTCCGGATATGATCACAAACTCCCGGATCCTTGCCAAAGAAGAGCAGGTAACATGCGACTTCCAGGTGATGGATGCGGAGCATTTAACTTTCCAGGACGAGAGCTTCGACGTAGTCATTTCCCGAAACCTGACCTGGACCTTACCAGAAGCAGCCCAGGCTTACAAAGAGTGGTCCAGAGTATTAAAACCAGGCGGACTTCTCCTGAATTTTGATGCCAACTACGGCGCCACAAACTTCGCCGAAACCTCCGATCTCCCGGAAAACCATGCCCACAACCAGCTTGGAAATTCCCTGATGCAGGAATGCGAAGACATCAAACGCCAGCTTCCAATCAGTTCCTACCTCCGCCCCGCCTGGGATGTGGAAGAGCTTGGGAAAAATGATATGGAACAGATTTCCATTGACCTTGGACTTAGCAAAAGGGTATATAAAGAAAGAGATGAATTTTATAATCCGACGCCGATGTTTGCTATTGCGGCGAGAAAACAGAGCAATTCATAAAATTTTAAATAATATAAACGAAAATGTGCTTGAAAAATATTATTCAGGCACATTTTTTATGCTCTTTATGGAAGAACGGAAACATATTAAATTTCAGAAATAAGGGGATTGGGAAAAATTTTAATGGCATGTCCCTTTTTTGCCCCATGCCATGAGTTATACTATGGGACAGAAGCAAAAGTGAAGGAGCTATAGGAGGAATACTTATGTTAGCGTATAGAATTGAGGGAATTATTGGGGAGAGTCTGTGCAAAGATGAGAATGATAGAAATGCTGTTGCGGAGATGAAACATAAGTATGCAAATAGAAGTGAGGTATTTAACAACAGATTTGGTAAAAATGCGTATATATTTATTGCAGATACTTCAGAAGGAAGTATTACGTTGGGAGCGTTTGTGACGGATTTGCAGAAAATATCGGCTATTGTAGATTCCTATGCTCAGCATATGGGAATACAAATGACAGATATTGTCATATCAGAAGTAACATTAAAGAAATTATACGGACTTCTAAGTAAGGCTGAAAGTCAGAATTTTATCCAGGATACAAATGAAATTCTGGAGGAATTTGGGCTTGATGAGATTGTGGGGGATTATGTCCGGTATTTGGAATATAAAGAATATATTGTAAAGAAGGGCACTGCCAATCTGCTGCGATGCAATGAGGCTAAATATTGGATGAGTGATACCTTCCATTTGGAATTACAGAGAATATTTGCAGGAAGCGGCCATGAATCGGCATTGGGACATCCTGTTCACTATATCATTGAAACTGATGATGAGAGTACTAGGCGAATTATGCAGATTTATCTGCTGCGAAGCCTGTATACTCAAATGAGAATTAGAAGTGGGAGATTTAGTTGTATTGAAGTTGAAACAAGCCGAACTTTAAATGATGGGACATATGAATTGTTGTATAAAGCTTCTTTCGGTGGAAGTGTTGTGGTGAAGGTTCTTATGGAGGATAGTGAGGAAACAGACTATGCTACAGAGTTAAATGAGCAGATACAGCTTATTTGTAAAATGCTTAAAAAATATCGTAATCAGGTACTGACGATTATCTGCCTGCCAAGAGAATGCCAGCGGTTGAAGGAACTGTTCTATGAAGAATTGTCAAATGTATCTATTGTGGAATTAAAGGAGAAATTTGTGAAAGAAAAAGAGGCTGAACGGTTTCTTGAGAATCTGGCAGAAGAAAAGCAAATATCTGCTGATGCAAAGCTTGCCAATAAGATACAGGAAGGAAAAGGATACTTGGTACCAGAGCTTAGAGGAATTTTTGATTCCTGGTATGACCAGAAGCTGAAAACAGAGATTTATCCTCAGTACCAAGATGTTTTAACTATAAAGGCAGAGGAAATAAAGGCGATACCGAAAGGCACTGCCTATGAAAGATTGCAGAAAATGGTGGGAATTACCCAAATTAAAGCGGTAATAGAGAAAGCTCTTAATTATAATAAACTTCAGAAGATATATAGAGAAAAAGGAATAAAAACAGGACGTCCTGTTATGCATATGGTATTTACCGGAAATCCAGGAACTGCGAAAACTACAGTGGCAAGGCTGCTGGCTCAGATTATGCAGGATAACGGTTTACTTTCCAGAGGACATCTGGTGGAAGTTGGAAGATCTGATCTGGTGGGAAAATATGTAGGATGGACAGCAAAATGTGTAAAAGAAAAATTTAAAGAAGCGAAAGGTGGTGTATTATTTATTGATGAAGCTTATTCGCTTCTGGATAATCGGGCAGGTTCCTATGGAGATGAAGCAATCAATACAATTGTACAGGAGATGGAGAATCATCGAGAGGAACTGGTGGTTATATTTGCTGGATATCCTGAAAAAATGGAAGAATTTATTCAGAAAAATCCAGGACTCAGATCAAGAATAGCATTTCATGTTTCGTTTCCTGATTATAATGAATTGGAGCTTTGTCAGATTGCACAGCTTATGGGAAAAGAAAAGGGAATCGAGTTTACTCAGGAAGCTATGGGAAAACTACGGACTGTATTTAGATATATGGGAAAGAAAGATGACTTCGGAAATGGGCGATATGTACGAAGCATGCTGGAGCAGGCGCAGATGAATCAGGCGGAAAGGTTATTAAAAAAAGATATTTCTACTATTACGGATACGGAACTCTTTACAATAACGGCAGAAGATATTGAAATCCCCCTTATGGAAAGGGAAGAAAGAAGAGTGATTGGCTTTGCGTGTTAATGAGATAAGGCTTGCTTTCGCTCTGGGCGATAATTATAATTTAACTAATAATAGAGCTTACTGAAGGCATGCTCTGGAGCTGATTGGAGGAGAAAAATGGGTACAGCATATTCCAAGAAATTATTAGTTCTTTATATTCTGGATATTTTGCAGAAGTATACAGATGAAGAACACAGGCTAAGCCAAAAGGAGATACTGGAAATTCTGCGCAAAGAATATGAAATGATAGTTGATCGGAAAACTGTGCGAAGAAATCTTCTGAATCTGATGGAGTATGACTGTGAGATTGAGTGCAGGGAAGTGCTCAGGAAAAAAACTGATAGAAGTGATTCTTCTTATTTAGGAGAATGTGAAGAGGAAGAAGCGATTTGGACAGATTTCTATCTGAAACATAAATTTACAGATGAAGAACTGAGATTGCTGATTGATAGTGTGCTATTTTCCAGGCACATACCGTACCGTCAGGTAAAGGATCTGGTTGAGAAGCTGGAATCTTTATCAAATGTATATTTCAAATCCCAGTCCCAGTACATTTATCCTCCTTCTGAGAACCGCACAGATAATAAGCAGCTGTTCTATAATATTGGTGTATTGGATGAGGCTATTCGTAAGAATCAGAAAGTTTCTTTTGAATATGTGGAATATCACACAGATAAGAAACTTTATTCCAGAAAGAGAGAGGATGGAACGATTAGAATATATATTGTAAATCCATATCAGATGGCAGCACAGCAAGGCAAATATTATTTGATCTGCAACTATGATAAGTATGACGATATTTCCAATTATCGCATTGACAGAATCCGAAATATTCAGCTTTTGGATGAGAAATGTAAGCCCTTCGAATCCCTGACACAGTCAGGACATCAGCGTTTGAATCTTGCAGACTATATGAAAGAACATATCTATATGTATTCAGGCGAGAATTCGTTTGTAAAATTCCGAATTGCGAGGGTAATGCTTTCTGATGTGATCGATATGTTTGGAAAAGAAGTTGTCTTTTCTGACGAAACAGACACTCATGTGTCAGTAAGTGTAAAAGTAAATGAACGCGCTGCTGAGCAATTCGCCAAAAGCTACGGCCCGGATGTGATTATTCTTCAACCAGAACGATTGAGGGAGAAGATGAAGAACGATATGAAAAGATTGTGGGAAGCGTATAGGGATATGCAGGAAAGCGGGGAAGCTTGATGGATATTTATAAATTTGTAGTTTCAAATTCTATTCGAAATTATTTGAAAAGAATAAATTATAAGTTCAGTACGCAGGAAGCAGCATTTTTGGTTTGGTATTGTGAAACAGCAACTTTAGAAGAAAAATTTGGGGCATGGGAAGAAATTATTAATACTATGCCGAATTGCTCTATGCAGGAACGAATTGACATGGAGGCTATCCCAGATTTCCATAAATTTCTAATAGATTATATAAAGTTGCAAAAAAAGTTGTTGAATAAGTTTAAGACAGCAGAAAAAAGTATATATTCTTGCGAAATGTATCAAAGAAAATATACTGGTATTCATTATGAGTATAAAGTATTTAATCAGTATGATGAATGCGTTGCTTATGGTATAAAAGAATTTGATTCTGAATTGTGTGATAGAGCTGTTATTACCAAACACAAATGGGGGTGCAAAGAAGGGGAACGGCAAGACGAAAAATGCTATATTAACTCTTCTGGAGCTGTGTTGAGTATGGATTGTATGGTTAAAAATGTTCAGGAGAGAAAGATAAATGCTGCATTTGATGGAATGTGGTTTGATTTTCCAACACCGTTTCATGCTGGAGATATAGTGTGCTCTCATTATAAACAGGCAGAACCATATGTACTGACTGGAATTTGTACATGGAATGCGAGCAGAATAAAACAAGAGTTGCCCAAGACAGAGTATACGGAAAGATATCTTTCAATGCGTGGGGAAATTCAGAAAAGAATTTATAAAGATGGAGATACAAGTGATATGGAGTGCCGTGGTTATGGTATTTCAATGGATGAATGCGTGGGGATATCTGTATGGAAAGAAATTCTGCCAATGCGTAGTTATTTAGACTTGGAGTATTATAGTTTGTCTCTAAGCGGAACAAACGATGTATTGGCATTGATAAGTGGGACTCTAAGAGGAGAATATAATATAGAATTCTTGCTTAATGCATACAGTATGCTTATATTTAAAAATAGCTTCGAAAAGAAATTGATGGAGCTTCAAACGAACTTTGGGAAAGATCAGGTGGCAGATATAGGAATATTTAAATAAGAGCATTTTTATATCTGCGATACATAGGAAGGGGAAAATAGAATATGGAAATAAAAAAGTTGGATGAAGATAAGTGTAAGAATTTGAAAGATTTATTTATTGAGTGGCATGAAAGACACGAAGAAGATGTTAATGAATTACGTATAGAAGTAAATAAATTAAAAGAAAGAGAATATAGTTGTCCTTCACCAAGAAAACTTACTAAGCTTTTAAAGGAGTTTGGGATTCCTGGATGTTTTTCTGAATGGTTTATAAAAGATGTTGATATGGGGAATGTTCCTAAAGCAGAGAATTGGGAATATGTTTTGAAAAATGCTTTTAATCTAGATGGTGGAAAGAAAAATTTTGAACCTGAACCCGGAGATTATCAAAATATTTTCCTTTTTAAGGAAGCAAATGATTCAGATAAAATAAGTTCAAATAGTAAAGATAGCTATCCATGTTTTGCAAGTGAGTTGGAAAAGGGAAATGTAAATCCATGGATTTATGAATGGAAAGATAAAACTTTTAAAAGCGGAATTCCGCGTAAATTACCTAAAGCGCTTTCTAAATATTTGACTGGAACAACTCAGGATGAGATACATAATAATTTTTTGAAATATGCTGCTTATATGAATATAAATAAACGAGGTGGGGAAAGTCGTACAGATGAACGGACTTTATTGAATTATGCATATTATTATAGAAATTATATCTTGAAAGAAATTGAATTGCTTGGAGGTGAGCAGAAACATATTAAAGTTTTTGTGTGTGGTAGCAGATATTATTTCGAAAATCTAATTAAAAATCTTGGGCTTGGGTTCAATGCCAAAGACATACAGCATGCGAAGTATTGTTTCATTAATATTACACACCCTTCGGCAAGAATAGGGGCTGATAAATTGTTTGAAGAAATGAACATGGAGGAAGTATTTGGTGCAAGATTAAAAAAAGGAAATCCCGTTTGTGTGGATAAATTTGTTTACTATTAAATTTTTATTTGAAAAGGATAAAACTACATGAATTATGTGATATCAGATATCCATGGATGTTACAAGGAGTTTAAGACACTTTTAAAGAACATAGGGTTTTCTTCAGCAGATACATTATTTGTTCTAGGAGATATGGTAGATCGCGGACCAGATCCAATCGGAGTACTGAGATTGATGGCTTCTTATCCGAACATCTATCCACTTGCAGGAAATCATGAATTTATTATGATGAGTATTCTTCAAAAGTTAATGCAGGAAATTAGCGAGGATAATATTGAATCTACTCTTACAGAAGAATTTTTGCATAAATATAATTTATGGATAGAAGATGGTGGTGCCACTACTATAAATGGATTTAAAAAGCTCCCAAAAGAAGAACAGGAATTTTTATTAGATTATTTGAATGACTTGTCTGTTTATGAAAGGATAACAGTAAATAACCAAAACTATATACTTGTTCATTCTTTGCCAGATAATTTACAGAATGGAAATGATTTAAATTATCAGATTGAAGAAATTATATTTGGAAGACCTGATTTTACAGCATCGTGGAATCAGGAGGATATCTATATTATTGGACATACTCCTACTTTCAAAATTCCAGGAGCAGAATCTGGAAAAATATATAGAAGAAATAATTTGATTGATATTGACTGCGGATGTGTTACCGGACATGCATTATGTGCGTATTGTATTGATACAGGAGAAACGTTTTATGAACCGTTTTTTGTCTGAAACTGGTAATAAAGTACAGGCGCATAAGGGAGTATTTTGGCTTATTGAGGATAAATTGCTTACTTTTCCTTTCGAGAAAAACAGATATCAATCCTCAGTTTCAAAATCGGGCGATACATATGTTCACAAATATTTGTGGAAAGAGATTTCTAATTCAAAAGTTTCATACAACTTTTATCCAAGAGGCAGAGTTGAAATTAAGAAATGTGGAAGTTCAATTGTTTATATGAATCCCAATATTGCAGAGGAGTATGTGAAGCAAATTATGGATGATTTTGGACTATATGAGTATCCTAAAATAATATATGATAATAGCTTGCATTATAAATGTTATCTGGATGATGGTTGGCGAGCAGAGTGAATACAAATGTATTTTTGTGATAAACAAAAGAAATCTCATACTATTTATAAATAGCAAGAGATTTCTTTGATGAAAACTTATAAAAGAATTACAGGAAATTCAAATCACATAATCCGAACTTGTCATATGGAGGAATGCCATTGTTTTCTCACTCTTGGGCTGTGAGAAGAACTCTTTGGATGGTCCCTCTTCTACGATAACACCGTCCTCCATGTAGACTACCCAGTTGGCAACTTTTCTGGCAAAATCCATTTCGTGGGTGACTACGACCATGGTGGTTCCTTCGTCGGCAAGCTTTCTCATAACATCCAGAACCTCGCCGGTAAGTCTGGGGTCAAGGGCGGAGGTGGGTTCATCAAAGAGAACTACTTCCGGATTGTAGGCAATGGCTCTTGCGATAGCCACACGCTGCTGCTGACCACCGGAAAGCTGGTCCGGATAGAAGCTGGCGCGGTCTGCCATGCCTACTTTTTCCAGCATTTCCATAGCTTTTTTCTTCGCTTCTTCCGGAGAATTCTTACGGGCAATGGTAAGACCCTCCAGTACATTGTCAAGTGCTGTTTTGTTGCGGAAAAGATTGTATCCCTGGAAGACAAAGCCCATTTTCATTCGTAACTGCCGGATCTCTTTCCTGGTAACAGCAGTGATATCTTTGTGGAAATCATCGAAGGTGATTTCTCCTTTATCTGCCTGCTCCAGAAAGCTGATACAGCGGAGAAGGGTTGTCTTTCCAGAACCGCTGTTTCCTAGAACTGCGATCACAGAACCTTTTTCAACTTTGAAATCAACACCTTTTAATACTTCGTTTGATCCGAATTTTTTATGGATATTTTTTACTTCCAGCATATTTTTTTCTCACATTCTTATATAGAAATTTGGTAATTGATAACAGGGTATTATGAAGAAGCTTAAAAGTCTTTCTTCTGTAGTAAATGATATAAAATACGAGTTGTTCACATATGGTGATGCTGCCGAAGGCGACATTGATTATACTTCGATCTTTAAAATATCATTAAAGTAGTTATTGGCAACCATCAGCACACCCATAGCTGTGATAACTACGATTTCTTCTTCTGTGAATTCTTCTTTTAATTCAGTATAGATTTCATCCGGAATGTTTTTCGGATCTTTTGCAAGAGCGCGGCCAAAAGAAATAAGTAATTCTTCCTTCTTTGTAAATTGAAAATTGTCGAAATCAATACCATTATCTTTCAGAAGCTTTCTAAAATAAGTACTGCATACCAGGCAGTCATTTTCTTCGGAAATTGCATATTCAAAGAAGTCACCAGCTCTTTTTCCAATCAGTCTCTGCAGTTCCCGGTCGAGGGAGTAGGAGCTGTCTTCAATGGCTTTAAAGGCTTCTGCATTATGGAGAAGAGTAAGCTTTTCATTAGTGAGCCTGTATCCTTGTGCAAGATGGTCCCTGATTACTTCTTTCTCTTTTTCGCCTGCTGTTTCCGGGTCGATTTTTGAAATATAAGACATGATTATTCTCCTTTCACTGGTGCTGGAGCATTCCATACCAGCTTTTTCTCAAAATAGTTTTGTACCCATGTAAGGACGGTACAGATCATAAGGTAAATAACAGCAGCCTCGCAGTACAGGGCGAAGGGCTCGTAGGTTCTGGCGGCAATCTGCTGTGCGGTGGTGAACAGCTCCACAACTGTGATACTGGAGGCAAGGGAAGTGTCCTTGGTAAGTCCGATCAGTGAGTTAAATAGTGGTGGAAAAGCGATTCGGAATGCCTGGGGCATTACAATCCTGGTCATGGTCTGGCGGTAACTCAGACCCACCATATAAGCAGCTTCTGTCTGTCCTTCTGGTACCGCCTGGATCGCAGATCGGAAAATCTCAGCGTTGTAAGCGCCAAGGTTTAGGGCAAAGGCAATCACAGCGGATGGAAAAGCGTCCAGGATAATTCCGACAGACGGCAGGCCAAAGAAGATGATGAAAAGCTGTACAATAAGTGGGGTTCCGCGGAAGACCCATATGTAAAATCTTGCGAACTGCTTCAGTCCTTTTACATTGGCAATCTGTACCAGGGCCAGAAAAAGGGCGATGATGCAGCCAAAAACAAAGGATAATAAGGTAAGGGGGATTGTAACTTTAATTCCGGGTATGAGAATCCTGGTGAAAGAAGATACCAGAATCCCTGCTAAACGTTCACTCATAATTGTTTCCTTTTACTTTCAATTGTTGGATGATAGTCTGTTGTTCTGGACAACAGCTGTGGAAAAGTAATTAGTTTTCATCAGTGCTTTCTGTTGTTGCATCCTCAGAAGCGGTGTCTGTATTTGCTGCATTTTCATCCTGTGGCTGTGTGAAGTCTGTGCCGAAGTAATCCTCAGAAAGCTTGCTTAAAGTTCCGTCTTCTTTCAGTTCGTCAATAGCGTTCTGAACTGCATCATATAAAGCTGTTTCCCCTTTTTTGATGGGAACCGCATAGGTATCAACCACATCTGGAATCTCAAATGCAACCTTCAGATTTGCGTCAGGGTGCTGTTGGAGATACTCGTTAAATACAACGGAATTGAAGGTGGTGAAATCGGCACGTCCGGATTCAATCAGGGAAACCGCTTCGTCTGCTGTGCTGATCTGTACAAGAGAGGCACCGGCGTCTTCCAGAATATCAAGGTAAGCGGTTGTGGCAGTGTTTGCTACTTTTTTGCCATCCAGGGAAGCCATATCTACGATATCATCATTGTCCTTGGCTACTACGATCTGCTGTGTGATGTAGAAATATGGTCCTGCGAAATCGTATTTCTCTTCACGCTCAGGTGTGATACTTACTGCATTGATAACTGTATCAAGACGTCCACTGTCGATTCCTGCAAGAAGGGAATCCCAGTCAGATTCTGTGAAATCTGCTTCCACACCAAGCTTGTCTGCAATTGCCTTTGCTACCTCCACGTCAAATCCGGTAAGCTCTCCGTTGTCGTCATGATAGGTGTATGGAGGATAGGTTCCTTCCACACCGACTTTCAGTTTTCCTGATTCCTGAATCTGTGCAAGCTCGTCATCAGCTGCATAAGCCATACTGCATGTTGCCAGAACTCCTGTTAATACTGCTGCAATTCCTAAAGTCAAGATGCTTTTTCTCATAATTGTATCCTCCTCTTATTTTGTTTCCTATTTAGCAACTAGGATTAATATGAATTGAATGATAGCATAGAAATCTGGCCTTGTCTAATATGGAATAAAGATAGCTGGCTATAGGAAATGACTATAACATGCTTAAATTGAAAGTACACAGCTTGACTTAATAGGAAGATATGGTAAAGTGGAAGAAAGAAATCTGGTGGGAGTGAGGCTTGATAATTCTCTTTGGGGCAAGGGCGCGTGGAGATTTCAAAAGGACGAGTGACATTGATCTTGCAGTCAGTGGAGGGGATTTTTGCAGATTTGCACTGGATGTAGATGAGGAAACATAAAAACAGAACGAAAGCAGATGTAAAAAGACTGAAGCTTTCGCCAGAGAGGGAATAGCTATGTTAGATCTGAAGCAACTGAAATATTTTATAGTGTGTGCTGAAACTGGCTCTATCAGCGAGGCTGCCAAGCTGCTTTATACAACCCAGCCCAGTGTGAGCAAGGCAATCAAAGCGCTGGAGGAGGAAATGGGAATTGTATTGTTTGAGCGTATGCCAAGGGGAATTGCGCTTACGGCGAAAGGCCGGGAGGCATACCGATATGCGTGCAGGATTATAAATGATTCCCGGATACTGGAAGAGATGAGCCATGGGAATATGGCAAAATATCTACGGATTTCATTGAATCCCAGTTCCTGGTTTACGAATCAGTTTGTGGAGTTTTATAAGGAAAATTATGACAAGGATTATCATTTTGAAATCTATACAGCCGGTGTGCGCACGGTCATGGAACGTGTGCGGGATTACCTTTCAGACATTGGCTTTGTATACGTGATGGAACAGCAAAAAAAGGAATTCCAGTATGAGCTGGCGAAAAACAAGCTGGTTTTTACCGTTATGCAGGAAAGTACGGCGACATTTTATCCGGGAAAGTTGAATATATTGGATCAGGAAGCAGCTGACAGAGAGAATGCACAGACCGTAAATATGGAAGCGATGAAGAACTTCCGATTTATCCAGAACTTCCGTGATGAGTTTCTGGAATTGGGAGAGAAAGAAAAACGTAGTGTGTTCAGCTGGGAAAATCTGAATGTTTCCATTATTACAAACAGCGACTACATTATGGAAAAGATGCTGAAAGAGACCGGACTTTGCAATATCAGCGGCAGTTATCTTTCCAATGATAAAAAGGCAGCAAACAAAGGCATTCCGCTGGAATTCAAAAAGAATAAGGTGGTTTTCGGATACATCAGAAGAAAGAATGACGAGACGGATGAGCTGATGGAGGAATTGCTGGGATTTTTAAGGGAAAAATTGAAGCTGGAGAATGGCAGCTGAATATGAGAGGGATAAAAGAAAAACGGAAGCAGAATCGGCTAAAGGAACGTGTGCCGGTCTGCATAAATAGAGAAAAGGTATTCCTGAAAATTGAAAATATATTCCAAATAAGAATAGCTTATAACCCCCTGGGCGGGTTGTAGGCTGTTTTTTATTTTGCTAAACTACACCAAGGGATGAAAGAATGAGTAAAAACCTACTTGTACAGTATGGAATGGAGACAATTAAATGAAAAAATATGCAATCAAACGTATCCTTCAGCTGATTCCCATTCTGTTTGCAATTACTTTTCTTTCTTATGGAATGATGCGTATTGCAGGAAGTGATGTTGTAACGCGGAAAATGGAGAATACAGGAGGGGTAGTGTCAGAAGCTGCACTGGATGCGGCAAGAGAAGAGCTGGGGCTGGATAAGCCATTTTTAACCCAGTATTTTGTATGGCTTGGAAAACTGCTGCGTGGAGATATGGGAAACAGCTATGTATCAGGAGTTTCGGTCTTTGATACTTTTATATCAAAACTGCCGGCAACCCTGCTTCTTACGGCTACTTCCATTCTGCTTACTATTATTATTTCGATTCCTTTGGGAATTTTGTCTGCGGTGAAGCAGAATACAATTGCTGATTACCTGATTCGTTTCTGCAGTTTTATAGGAAACAGTCTTCCTAATTTCTTTGTATCACTTTTGCTTATGTATTTTCTTGCAATCCGGGTCAGGATTTTCCCTGTTATTGCCAAGGATGTGAGTCTGAAAAGTGTTGCAATGCCGGCCATAACCCTGGCCATTGCCATGTCTGCGAAATATCTGCGGCAGGTAAGGGCTACTGTGTTAGATGAGCTGAGTAAGGATTATGTAGCAGGCGCCCGTGCCCGTGGGGTGAAGTTTTCTGTTACCTTATGGAAAAGTATTATGAAAGCATCCCTGGTTACGGTCATTACCCTGTTAATGCTGTCAGTGGGAAACCTCCTTGGCGGTACGGCAATTGTGGAGTCCATCTTTATGTGGGACGGTGTTGGAAAAATGGCAGTAGATGCTATTTCCATGCGCGATTATCCCATTATTCAGGCGTATGTTATGTGGATGGCGATCATTTATGTGCTGGTGAATCTGCTCACAGACCTGTCTTACCGGTTCCTTGATCCGAGAATCCGTCTGGGAGGTGCGAAGCAGTGAGTGTAAAAAAAATGGACGAAGTGCCAGAAAAGAAAACGGAAAGTAAAATACTGGCAAAGATGGGTAAGAAAGAACAAGGTAGATGTCAAAAAGAAAGTGTAGTGCTGAAAAATGGGCAAAGCACAGATAATGGAAAGCACGTAACCGTGCGTGTGCAGAGGATTAGAAAGATCCATATAAAACAAAAGCTGATAATTTTCAGCGTTCTGGCTGTCTGTCTTGTAGTCCTGGCAGTTTTTTCAGACCATCTCTGTCCTTATGACCCTTACGCCCAGGATCTTTCCAGCGCCCTTCAGGCACCCAGTCTTCAGCATCCAATGGGGACAGATACTTATGGCAGGGATATGCTGTCCCGGGTGATCAGCGGAGCAAGAGCCAGTATTTTTTCCACTTTTATACTGGTGGCTGTGATTTCCATTTTTGGTACGATTGTGGGATTATGCTGTGGCTATTATGGCGGAATTCTGGATTCTGTTATGATGAGAATTTCTGATGTCTGTCTGGCATTTCCAGGGCTGGTGTTTGCAATGGCGATCGCGGCCATTCTTGGGGGAGGTATCCAAAATGCTATTATTGCGCTGGCAGTGGTCAGCTGGCCAAAGTATTCACGTATAGCCAGAAGTCAGACACTGGCTTTGAAAGAGGAACCTTACATCCATGCGGCGATATTGGCTGGGGACAGCTCTGCTCAGATCCTTGTTAGACATGTTCTTCCCAATATGATCGGACCGGTACTGGTAACAGCTATGCTGGATATTGGAACCATGATGATGGAGCTTGCAGGACTTTCCTTTCTGGGTCTTGGAGCGCAGATTCCAATGGCTGAGTGGGGAAGCATGATGAGCGGTGGACGAAGTATGATCCAGACATATCCATGGGTGGTTCTGTCGCCGGGAATTGCGATTTTTATATCGGTGGTTATTTTTAATCTGCTGGGAGATACCGTCCGGGATTACCTGGATCCGAAGAATAGCCGGATCAAGTGATGCGAGACAGTCAGAGGCTGAAATACGCGGCTTCCAAAACACAATTTTGGACTCTTTTGTGCTGGCAAAGCGGAAATGAAATATGTAAGCTTTGGAAAAAAACATGTTAAATATAAGAGTATGAATAAACACGAGGAGGAATGTAAATGAAAACAAAGAAGATTCTTGGAATTGCACTGGCTGTCTGTATGACAATGGGATTAACTACAGTGCCCGCAATGGCGGAAGATAAGAAAACATTTGTATTTGGTGATACCACCTTTAATGCGGAGAATGAAGAAGCGGATATCAATCCACAGAACACCTACGCCGGCTGGGCCTGCATCCGCTATGGTGTCGGCGAAACCCTGTTCCGCTATTCTGATACCATGGAAATTGAACCATGGATTGCCAAAGAATATGAAAATGTAGATGAGCTGACCTGGAAAATTACTTTGAACGATGGTGTTGTATTTTCCAATGGGCGTGTCTGTGATGGACAGGCGGTAAAGGAAAGCCTGGAGTCTCTGGTTGAAAATCATGAAAGAGCAGCGGGTGACCTTTGCATTGACAGTATTGAGGCAGATGGAAATGTGGTTATCATTAAGACTACAGAGCCGAAACCGGCACTGATTAACTATTTAAGTGATCCCTATGGCTGCATTATTGATGTACAGGCTGGAATTACGGACAATGGAATTGTAATCGGTACAGGCCCTTATGTGGCTACAGATCTGGTAACGGACGATCATCTTACACTTGTAAAAAATGAAAACTATTGGAACGGTGATGTAAAGGTAGATGAAATCACTGTTCGCACGATTTCCGATGGTGATACACTGGCATTTGCACTTCAGGCAGGTGAAATCAATGCTGCCTATGGTATGGCATATGCAAGCTATCCTTTATTTGAGAATGATGATTTTACGTTCTCCAGTGCTGCAACAAGCCGCGCATTCTATGCATGGATGAATTTTGAAAGTACGGTAACTTCTGATCCGGCAGTCCGCAAGGCAATTGCCATGGGAATTGACAAAGAGAGCTTCGTATCCGTACTTCTGAATGGATACGGATATCCGGCAGTTGGTGCATTCCCGGATACTTTTTCATTTGGCGGACAGAATCTGACTACAGAGAGCTATGATCCGGATGGAGCCAAAAAGGTTCTGGAGGATGCAGGCTGGGTTGATTCAGATGGTGACGGAATTCGTGAAAAGGATGGCGAGAAGCTTGTAATCCGCTGGCTTACCTATCCAAGCCGTCAGGAGCTTCCGCTGCTGGCAGAATCAGCCCAGGCAACTCTGAAAGAGATTGGTATGGATGTTCAGGTTAACTGCACATCTGACAGCAATACCATCCGCAAAGATCCTGCGCAGTGGGACGTATACGCAAGTGCCATGGTAACAGCCCCAACAGGAGATCCGGAGTATTTCTTCACAACCTGTGCTCTGGATAACTCTGTTTCCAATAATGGACATTATCACAGTGATAAGCTGGAAGAGCTTGCAAAAGAGATGGGAAAAGAATTTGATGTGGAAAAACGTTCCGAACTGGGAATTCAGATGCAGCAGACCGTTCTGGACGACAACGCTTATGTGTTCTGTTCTCATCTTAAAATGAGCATGATCATGCAGTCAAATGTAACCGGTCTTGTGTCCCATCCTTGTGATTACTATGAGTTGACAGCAGATCTGGATATTAACTAAGGAAAAATATGCTTTGTGAGTTTGACCTGCCTATGGTGTAAATGAGAGCCAGCTGCCATGTATGGATAATACAGGCAGCTGGCAGAAATATTTTTTGGATATCAAGGAGGAGTTTGCACGACAATGGAGAATAAAATACTGACCTATGATTCGGTGGAGATATCCTTTGACGGGGAAGCGGTAGTCCATGATGTAAGCTTCTCACTCACACCGGGCGAAATCCTGGGGCTTGTAGGAGAATCCGGAAGTGGTAAAAGTACACTGATCAAAGCTGCTATGGGACTTCTTGGTTCAGGAGGCCTGGTAACCAGAGGCGACATCTGTTATATGGGACAGAATATTCTGGATATTTCAGAGAAGGAAAAAAGAAAAATCCGGGGATCAGGAATCGGCATGATTTTTCAGGATGCAGGAGCCTCTCTTTGCCCCATCCGTACGATTGGTGACCAGATTTATGAGAGTATGCGCGCCCATAAGAAAGTGAGCAGAAATGAAGCAAAGGATCGTGCCATGGAATTGTTTGAAAAGCTGAATTTTAAAGACAGCCAGCGCGTGTGGGACAGCTATCCCTTTGAATTATCCGGTGGAATGAATCAGAGAGCAGGGATTGCCATTTCCATGCTGATGAATCCACCGATTCTTTTGGCAGACGAACCTACAAGTGCACTGGATGTATCGGTTCAGCGTCAGGTAGTAAGAGAAATGTTAAAGCTCAGGGAATTGTTTGGAACAGCAATTATAATTGTAACCCACGATATTGGTGTAGTTCGGGCAATGGCGGATACCGTTCTGGTTCTGAAGAATGGAAAAATGGTGGAATATGGAGAGGCAAAAAAGGTGTTGAACCATCCACAGGATCCCTATACGAAGAAGCTGCTGGCAGCAGTTCCAAGGCTTAAGAGAAAGGAAAGATCATGAACACACTTTTGGAAGCTGAACACTTAACGAAGGTATTTGCGCAGAGGGGAAAAGAGCCTTTTAAAGCTGTGGATGACGTAAGCTTTTCTTTGAAGGCAGGAGAAACACTTGGAATCGTTGGCGAATCCGGCTCCGGAAAAAGTACACTGGCGAAGATGATCACAAGGCTGACGGATATTACAGATGGTACTTTGAAATTCCAGGGAAAAGACATTACGAAATTGAAACAGAGCCAGTTGAGGGACGTATATGGAAATATCCAGATGGTTTTTCAGAATCCGGCAGGTTCCTTTGACCCGAGAAGAACTTTGGGGGATGGAATCGGAGAGAGCCTTCGAAATCGCGGCATGAAGAAGGCCGATATCGCAATAAGGGTGAAAGAACTGCTGGAACAGTGCGGACTTGAAGAAGAACTGGCTAAAAGATATCCACATGAGGTCAGTGGAGGACAGTGCCAGAGAGCTGCAATTGCAAGGGCACTGGCAGTGGAACCGAAGGTGCTGATCTGCGATGAAGCTACCAGCTCACTGGATGTGACCATTCAGAAGCAGATCATGGAGCTTCTGGAAGAGCTGAAGGATACACATGGCTTATCCTTTATATTTATCTGCCATAATCTTGCACTTGTACAGAGCTTCTGCGATAAGGTGCTGGTTCTGTATGACGGAAAAGTGGTGGAGAGCGGGAAGCCGGATGATATTATCAATGAGCCGAAAGAGGCGTATACAAAGAAGCTGGTGGATGCAGTATTTGAGTAAAATAAGCACAGAAGAAAGCCCTGCCGGGCAGGATTGCACTGCGATGAAAGGGGAGTTGCCGTTCGAGGCAACCCGCCGCAGTCGGAGAATCCTGCAAGCAGGATTTTTTTTTCTTGAAATTTCCTTGTAAGATATTCCATAAAAGCAGAAAAATATGCAAAATGGGAATGGGTAAATATCCCCCTGGGGAGCTTGTGATACCTGTTGATTTTGATACAATAGGTTTCAGCAGCAAGGCAGAAAACGCCTGAAATGCGAATTTTTATACATAGTTACATGTAACACCTCCACTCATTATTACATGTAAATACAGACCTTCTATAGAAAGACAGTTATAGGACAAAAGCTTATAACTGCCTTTCTTATCTGGAGCGTATTTGAAAAAAATTCCGCAGTCTGCACGCCCCACTTTGCGGTATATTTCACCCGGATTCGGGAAAAATCTCCACAAATTGTGATGTGCATCTTGCAGAAAGCCTTTTTCAGACACGCTCTGAGAAGAAATGAGGGATGGAGAAAAAAGAGTCAGTAATCTTCAGAAAATAATATTTCTGCTGATAATAAAAACAAGAGGGAGAACTGCTATGAAAATCAAGAAAGTAATCAGTTTATTATGTACAGCGGCCATGCTGCTGGCTGTACCAGCCGGGAATGTTTATGCGGGTGCGGAGGATCAGTCTGTGGTAGTTACAATGCCAACCACATCAGAACCGGAATCCGGTTTTGATCCGGCTTACGGATGGGGAGCCGGAGAGCATGTTCATGAGCCATTGATCCAGAGTACCCTGGTTCGTACCACCAAGGACCTTGGAATTGAAAATGACCTTGCCACAGAGTATTCCTGTAGTGACGATGGTCTTACCTGGACTGTAAAAATCCGTGATGATGTGAAGTTTACAGATGGAGAGCCATTGACCGCCTCTGATGTTGCTTTTACCTTTAATACCTGTCGTGATGAAAGCTCTGTAAACGATTTTACCATGTTGAAGGAAGCGGTTGCAGTGGACGATACGACGGTAGAGTTTCATATGAATGAGCCATATTCCATTTGGCCATACACCATGGCAATTGTGGGAATCGTACCAGAGCATGCCTATGATGAAAATTATGGACAGAATCCAATTGGTTCCGGACGCTATATTATGAAGCAGTGGGACAAAGGACAGCAGGTTATTTTTGAAGCAAACCCGGATTACTACGGAGAAGAACCAAAGATTAAAAAACTGACCGTGCTGTTTATGGAAGAAGACGCAGCCATGGCAGCGGCAATGTCCGGACAGGCAGATGTAGCTCACACAGCAGCATCTTACAGTGATCAGAAAATTGACGGATATGAACTCCTGAGTGTGGCAACTGTGGATAACCGTGGCTTTAATCTTCCATGTACAGAACCAGAAGAAAAGGACGGTATCACATATGGAAACAGTCTGACTTCCGATGTGAAGGTACGACGTGCAATTAATCTTGCTATTGACCGGGAAGAGATGATCAAAAATGTACTCAATGGTTATGGAACAGTAGCCTATAGTGTTTGCGACAAAATGCCATGGTACAACGAGGAGGCTGTTACAGAGTATGACCTTGATGCAGCGAAGGCTCTGATGGAAGAAGCAGGCTGGATAGAAGGCGATGACGGAATAAGAGAAAAAGATGGGGAAAAAGCAGAGCTTACCATTATGTTTTCAAATGGAGATTCTGTGCGCCAGGCACTTGCAGAAGACTCTGCGAATCAGCTGCGTGAGCTTGGAATTGATGTAACTACTTCTGGTGTTGGCTGGGATACCGCCTACGATCAGGCACAGTCAGAACCGCTTATATGGGGATGGGGAGCACATAGCCCTATGGAGCTTTACAATATTTATCACACCATCAAAGATACCGGAAGTGCGGAATATTCTCCATATGCAAATGAGACAGTTGACAAATACATGGACGAAGCACTTGCAAGCAGCAACCTGGAAGAATCCTACGATCTCTGGAAAAAAGCCCAGTGGGACGGAACCACAGGAATTACACAGGAAGGGGATATTCCGTGGATCTGGCTGTGCAATATTGATCATCTTTATTTTGTACGTGATGGTCTGAAAGTGGCAGATCAGAAATTACATCCTCATGGCCATGGCTGGTCTATTGTAAACAATATAGACCAGTGGGAATGGGAATAAAGAGTAAGAAAAAACGAAACGGATAAATTAAGATGAAACGCATAGGTATTTACGCAGGAAAGAACCTGCTACGAATCATATTACTGCTTTTTGCAGTAAGCATTCTTACCTTTGCCCTTGTATCAGCTTCCCCCATTGACCCGTTACAGGCCAATGTGGGGCAGGCTGCTCTGGGCAGTATGAGTGAAGAACAAAAAGAAAAGCTGCGCTCCTACTGGGGCGTGGATGAACCGCCAGTGCAGAGATATCTGAACTGGCTGAATGCATTTATAAAGGGAGATGGAGGAATTTCTCTGTTATACCGGCAGCCGGTGACAAAGGTCATTGCAGTGAAGCTGGGAAATTCTCTTTTTCTTATGGGACTGGCGTGGGTGGTTTCCGGACTTGTGGGCTTCCTTCTGGGAGTACTTGCAGGGGTGTTTCAGGGCAGGCTGCCGGATAAGATCATAAAAGGCTATTCGCTGGTGATTGCCAGCACTCCTTCTTTTTGGCTGGCACTTTTGCTGTTGATCATTTTTGGAGTCTGGATGAAAATCCTTCCCATTGGACTTAGTGTTCCTATTGGAGTAGAAGTCAGCGGTGTTACCTTTTTGGACAGAGTGCGTCATGCCATTCTTCCGGCAGTCACTTTAAGCATAACCGGAATTTCGAATATCACATTACATACCAGGGAAAAAATGATTGATATAATGGAAAGCGATTACATCCTTTTTGCAAAGGCGCGGGGAGAGCAAACCGGAAGCATCATTTTTCACCATGGCATTCGTAATGTGCTGCTTCCGGCCATGACCCTGCAGTTTGCATCTGTCAGTGAGATCATAGGAGGTTCCGTTCTTGTGGAGCAGGTATTTTCCTATCCGGGACTGGGACAGGCGGCTGTAGCGGCGGGAACTGGCAGTGATGTGCCTCTCCTTATGGGGATTACATTAATAACAGCAGCCATTGTTTTTCTGGGAAATTTCCTGGCAAATGTACTGTATGGAGTTGTTGATCCCAGAATCCGGAAGGGAGGGCTGGGGCTATGAACGAAGGTGTAATGAGAAACAGTTGTTCAAAGGGCAGCCCGGGAGCCGTGGAAAAGCAGAGGAAAAGGCTGAATCAGCGGCAGAAAGCAAGGATTTTGCTGATTTTTTCTGTAGCTTTTCTGGCGGCGACAGCCATATTTGGAGTGGTGCTTCATGATGCCGCTATGGTGACTGATTTTTCCAGAAAAAATATTGCTCCCTGTCTGAAATATCCTTTTGGTACGGACTGGCTGGGCAGAAATATGTTTTACCGTACTCTTACCGGTTTATCTATGAGTATTCTTATTGGCGTGCTGGCAGCAGGTGTAAGCGCAGTTATGGCACTGATTCTTGGAATTTGTGCAGCAACTCTTGGGAAAAAGGTGGACTCTGCCATCTCTTTTGCAATTGACACTGTTATGGGAATTCCGCATATTCTGCTGTTGATCCTGATTTCCTATGCTATGGGAAAAGGGCTGAAGGGAGTGATCGCAGGTGTGGCGCTGACGCACTGGACATCTCTGGCAAGGCTGATCCGAGGAGAGGTTATGCAGCTTCGGGAAAGTGAATATATTCAGATTGCAGGAAAGCTTGGGCTGGGCAAATGGGAGATTGCGAAAAAACACATAGTTCCCCATGTTCTACCCCAGTTTATTGTTGGATTGGTATTGCTTTTCCCGCATGCAATTCTTCATGAGTCCAGTATTACATTTCTGGGCTTTGGGCTTTCCACAGAGCAGCCGGCGATTGGAGTTATTTTATCAGAAAGTATGCGCTATCTGATCATGGGCAAATGGTGGCTGGCTGTATTTCCTGGAATGATGCTGGTTCTTACGGTTGTGCTGTTTGAAAAAGGAGGTACAGCTCTTCGTCAGCTTCTGGATCCGGGAAGTGTGCACAAATAGAGAATAGCAGGAGGGGCTGTCCGGTAAGAGACAGCAGCGTATGAAAAAATATGAGTTGTACAAATAAGAAAAAAATACTGGAAATAGAAGAGCTTTCCGTTTCCTTTCTCCAATATAAAGGAAAAACCAGCAGACAGAGCTGGCTTCCCGTGATTTCAGGCCTATCTGTTGCAGTGAGGGAAGGGGAACTGGTGGCTGTAGTCGGTTCCAGCGGTTCCGGAAAAAGTCTTCTGGCACATACGATTTTGGGAATTCTGCCTTATAATGCAAATGTATCCGGAACTATGAAGTTCCAGGGTGAATTGATGGACGAAAAGAAGATCAGTGAACTTCGTGGAAAGGAAATTGCTTTCGTACCTCAGAGCACCTTATATCTGGATCCGCTTATGAAAGTGGGGAAACAGGTCCGGGGAAAAAGAGGGAGAAAAGGGGCAGAAAAGCAATCGGAATTGTTCCGCAGGTATGGTCTGCCTGAGGAAACGGAAACGAAATATCCTTTCGAGTGTTCTGGAGGAATGACCAGAAGAATTTTGCTGTCTACTGCATTAATGGAAAATCCAAAGCTTATTATTGCGGATGAACCTACGCCTGGCATGGACCTGACACTTGCGAAAAAGTCTATGGAGGATTTCAGAAAATTTGCAGATGAAGGAAATGGAGTTCTTCTGATTACTCATGATATTGAGCTGGCACTGGAAGTTGCTGACAGGATCGTTGTTTTTTATGCAGGAAAAACAGTAGAAGAGGCCCCGGTTTCAGATTTTTGTTCAGAAGAGACCTTGCGTCATCCTTATACGAAAGCATTGTGGCGAGCACTTCCACAGAATGGCTTTACCCCTCTTGACGGAACCCAGCCTTATGTGAAAGACATGCCGCAGGGATGTCCTTTTGGACCAAGGTGCAGCTGGTATCGGGAAGAATGCACAGGGGAGATACCTATGGTGGAGGATGGATGCGGAAGTGTCAGGTGTATCCGGTATTGTATGTAAAACGGAAATACCACCTATCGGCGACATTACTATATAGGAAAGTCAGCTGTTGTGTGCCTGTGGCACTCCCACAGCTGCCGACAGCATTCGTAATCCGGGACTTTCATAGTAAAGTCAGATAGGGGATAACTTTAATGCATATTGCCTACTGAATAGTTATAACAGGAGATGTAAAATGATTCTGGAAGCACGAGATATTTCATTTTCTTATGAGAGAAAAGGCGCAGAACTTTTTTCAAATATAAAATTTAAAGTGGAAAACAACGAAAGAGTGTGGGTGCCAGGACCAAGTGGCTATGGAAAAACCACATTGTGTAAAATTCTGGCTGGCTATCTGGAACCTTGCAAAGGACAGATTTTGCTGGATGGAAAGCCTTTGCCGAAGAAAGGGTATTGTCCGGTGCAGATGATCTGGCAGCATCCGGAAAGGGCTGTGAATCCCAGACTGAAAATGGAAAATATTTTGTCTGATGGAGGGCAGGTTGAAAATCGGATCATAGAGGAGCTGGGGATAGAAGAAGATTGGTTGAACCGGTATCCTCAGGAATTATCCGGTGGGGAATTGCAGCGTTTCTGTATTGCAAGAGCACTGGGAAAAGAGACAAGGTTTCTGATTGCAGACGAGATCAGTACCATGCTGGATCTCATCACGCAGAGCCAGATATGGAATTTCCTGCTGGATGAAGTAAAAAGGCGGGAAATCGGGTTGATCGTGGTATCTCATAGTGAGGCATTATTGAAGCAGGTTGCAGAGCGAAAACTGCCTTTTACGGCAGAGAAGACAACTGCCTGAAAATTTTGAGTGATTCATTTATTTTATACTTCCATTTTCCAAGAAAAACAAGAGCAGATTTTAACAAAAAAATCCCTTAAAAAAAGTTATGTTTGGTTAATCATAATTGAAACAAGTGACTATAATAAGGGACGTAAAAAGAAAAAAGAAGTACTTAACAAAACCTCTTTGTTGAAGGCTGCTAAGCGTTTCAGAATTTTGGAGGAAAAGATAAATGAATACTTTAAAAGCTGAAAAAAGAAGCATGGATGTCAAAGCAAAGAAATTAAGAAGAGAAGGATTTGTAACAGGTAACCTGTTCGGCAGAGAAATTGAAGGTTCCATTCCCCTTAAGTTCACCAAGAAGGAAATTGAAGTTCTTCTGAAGAACAATAACAAGGGCAGTCAGGTAATGCTGGAGCTGGATGGCAAGACCTACGATGCGCTGATCAAGGAAGTTGATTATAATCCACTTGCACATACAGTAGAAGAGGTAGATTTCCAGGCACTGGTTAGCAATGAGATGGTTCATTCCACTGCTGAGATCATACTGGAAAATGAAGAGAAGGTTCTGTCAGGTGTTCTGCAGGATGAGTTGAAAGAGGTTGCATACAAAGCACTTCCGGCAGATCTGGTTGACAAGATCAAGGTTGATGTGGCTGGTATGAAGATTGGTGATACGCTTCGTGTGAAAGACCTTGAAATCGCCAAGAATAAGAATATCCACATCACAACTGATCCGGAAGCAGTTGTCGCAACTGTAACACCAGTTCACAACGTAGTTCCGGAGACTGAGACAGAGGCTGAAGAGACTGCTGAGGAGAAATAAGCTGGCGGCAGTTGCTGAAATTGAATTTTGAATATGTGTGAATGAAATGGGAAGCTGTTCACTGGGAAATTGGTGGGCAGCTTCCTTTTGTCTGGTATTTCTGAAAGCGGTTATTAGAGTGTGTTTGAAAAATCTCCCATAAATTGTGACGCACATCGTGCAGAAAGCCTTTTTTAAACACGCTCTAATAAAAATTTGTTACGAATTTTAAAAACTGCTTCACATGTGGCTTCAGAATCCGGTTCTTACTGTACACAATGTAGAAGGTTCGCATGGCGGATTCGTGATTCAGGGGAAACATGAGAATCTGGTGGGTGTCGGCCAGATCTTTGGCAGAGCAGGCAGAGAGGATGGAGATTCCAAGGCCGCCGGCTACAGACTTGCGGATGGCCTCCAGATCGTTCATGCGGGCTACAATGTGCAGGGAAGAAGCCGGGATATTTCGTTTTTCCAGATAGCGGTCAATTTCCTTTTTGGTTCCAGAACCAGTTTCGCGCATAATAAAGGGTTCTCTTAGAAAATCAGAGAAATCAAGGGTACCGGAATCCATTTTTTGCTGATATTGCAGGTAATGCTGGTTGACCGGGGTGGCAATTACAAGTTTATCTTTGCAAAAAGGGATAAAACAGCAGTCTGGTTCGTCAAAGGTATTTCCCACCAGAGCCAGATCCACGCTGCCATCTAGAACTCTTGCCACAGCGCCGAGACTGTCGGATTGCCAGGAGTGAAAATATACGTCTGGAATCTGGCAGGTGAAGGCACTGAGAATACCTGGCAGAAGGTAGGAGGAAGGAATGGTGGAAACAGCCAGGTCAATGATCTTTTTATTTTGTCCGGTGAACTCTTCTATAATGTTGCTGCGCATGTTCAGCATATTGGAGGCGCAGTCATAGAGCAGAAGACCGCGCTGGGTGATATTCAGCTTCTTGGTGGTGCGGATCAGCAGCCGCGAGTTCAATTCCTGTTCCAGAGAATTGATGTGGGCACTGATGGTGGGCTGGGTCAGGTTCAGCTGGCGGGCGGCTTCGGAGAAGCTTTTATTTTCGACTACGGCTACGAAGGCCTCTAATTGTTTAAATTCCATAGGATAAAAATACTGGTTCCTTTCTCAAAGACTAATTAAGTGTTACTAATGCTGAATTTATAAGTCTAAAATTTTCTTTAATCCCTGGATGGCAAAATCCAGCTCATTCTTTGTATTTTCCGGTCCAAAGGAGAACCGGATAGTTCCGGCAGGATAAGTACCAAGCGTCTTGTGGGCGTTTGGAGCGCAGTGGAGTCCGACTCTGGTCATAACACCATACTCATTGTCCAGCTGCCACGCCACCTGTGACATGTCGATTTCTGGTGTCTGGATCGAAACAACTGCATTTCGGTCAGTGAGATCTTTTTTTCCAATAATACGGATATGTCTGCCAGTATCGTCCAGTGCCTGCAGCTGTTCCAGAAAATAACCAGTGAGAGACAATTCTTTTTCATTTATCGCCTGCAAAGAATGCGTTTTCAAGTACAAAAGTGCTTCATGCAGTCCATAAATTCCAGGCAGATTAGGTGTCCCGGATTCAAAGCGATCCGGCATAAAATCCGGAATTTCTTCCGTATGAGATACACTTCCGGTACCGCCGGAAATCAGTGGTTCCATTTGTTCTGCCAATTCCTGGGAAACCAGGAAACCACCTGTCCCTTGTGGTCCCCGAAGTCCTTTATGTCCGGTAAAAGCTAACGCGTCAATATGCATTTTGTCCATATTAATTGGTACGATCCCAGCCGTCTGTGCAGAATCCACAACAAAATAAAGCTGGTGCCTCTGACAGATTTCCCCAAGGGCATCAAGGGGCATCCTGGTTCCGCATACATTGGAAGCATGTAAAGTGACAATAGCTTTCGTCTCAGGGCGGATCAGTTCTTCTACTTTTTCCAGAATCATAGAGCCGTCCGTTCTGCAAGGAATCCGGTCAAAGGAAATTCCTGAGGAAGCCAGCTGTACTACAGGTCTCATAACTGCATTGTGCTCCATGGCGGATACCAGAATATGGTCTCCTGGTTTTAAGAATCCTTTTAAAATAAAATTGAGACTGGTGGTGACATTCGGTGTAAAAATTACATTTTTGCATTTGGAAAAGTGGAAAAGTTCTGCCAGCAGCTGGCGTGTCTCATAAATAACTTCTTCTGCTGAGTAAGCACTGGAGTAGCAGCCGCGGTTCACGTTAACTCCGTTCATAGTCAGGTAATCCATCATAGCTTGTGCCACACCTGGAGCCTTTGGAAAAGAGGTGCTGGCCTGGTCGAGGTAAATTCGGTTCATGATTATATCCTTTCGCTTGGAAAATGGTTATTTAATATATCTATAATACCACGATTTATCGACGATATCTATAAATGCTTAAAATAATCCCACATAATCAATTAGAGTTTTCTGACAAAAAATGCTAAAATAGAGGAAAGATTTGACAGTTATCTAAGGAGGAAAGAGTATGAAAGAAACATTGTCAAAGAAAGAAACACCCATAATCATCGGAGCCGGTGTCATCATCGGAATCATTGCAGTGGCTCTGGTATATTTCGGAAACCCTGCAAATATGGGCTTCTGCATTGCCTGCTTCCTGCGTGATACTTCAGGAGCACTGGGATTCCACAGTGCAGCTGCGGTTCAGTACATCCGCCCGGAAATTGTAGGACTGGTACTTGGCTCCTGCATTCTTGCTCTTGCAACCAAAGAATTTAAGCCAAGAGGCGGCTCCGCACCTGTTACCCGTTTTGTGATCGGAATGTTCGTTATGATCGGCTGCCTGATGTTCCTTGGCTGCCCATTCCGCATGATCCTTCGTCTGGCTGGCGGCGATTTCAACGCCATCTTTGGTTTGATCGGATTTATTGCTGGAATCCTTGCCGGAGTATTTTTCCTGAAAAAAGGCTATACTCTGAAACGTTCCTATAAAATGCAGCCGGTTGAAGGCGGCATTTTCCCAGTAGTGGAAATCGGAATTCTTCTGCTTCTCATTGCAGCACCTGCATTCATCCACTTCACAGAAGCTGACGGTGGTCCTGGAGCAAAGCATGCAGCAATTGCAATCTCCCTGATCGCAGGGCTTCTGGTAGGTGCACTTGCACAGAGAACCCGCCTGTGTATGGTTGGAGGAATCCGTGACGTGGTACTGTTTGGAGAGTGGAAGCTGCTTCTTGGATTTATTGCAATTCTGGTAAGTGCGTTGATCGGAAACATGATCCTGGGATATTTTAATCCAGGATTTGCAGGACAACCTGTCGCACATACAGATGGTCTTTGGAATGCACTTGGAATGGCGCTTGCAGGATTTGGCTGTGTCCTTCTTGGAGGCTGCCCGCTTCGTCAGCTGGTTCTGGCTGGTGAAGGAAACACAGACTCCGCCATCACAGTATTTGGTCTGATGGCTGGTGCAGCTGTAGCACATAATTTCGGACTGGCATCTTCTGGAGAAGGCCCGACTGCAAATGGCAAGATCGCTGTTGTGATCGGTTTTGTGGTTCTGATCGTGATTGCGACAGTAAATTCCATGCGTAAGAATGAAGCGTGAAGTTGATTAAGGACGCTCATTTATAGTATATCTGTGTAAACAGACAATTCCGTTTAGTTGAAATAATGAAAAATCTAAGGAGATTAAGTGTATGAAAACAATAGATGCAAGAGGGCTTTCCTGCCCGGAACCTGTGATCCGTACTAAGAATGCGCTGGCATCCGGTGAGAAGGCATATACGGTAATGGTAGATAACGTAACAGCCAAAGAAAACGTATCCCGTTTCGCCCTGCATCAGGGATATAAGGTGTCTGTAAAAGAGGATGGGGAAGACTTTGTCCTCACTCTTGAGAAATAATGGGAGATTACATAGCCACATTTTTTTCCCATTTTGGAGCTATGTCTTTCAAGAAAAAATGTGAGAAAGAGGGATATCCGGCTACGATCATGCCGGTGCCAAGGAATTTAAGCTCTTCCTGCGGAACCTGCGTGAAATTCACAGGGGAAGCACAGACTGCGCAAAACTGGAACTCCGATGAAGTGGAGCAGCTGGTAAAAATACTTGAAACAGGAAGCTTTCAAGTTATATGGCATAGCTAAAGGTAAATAGCGGATAAGAGGAGAATGTATTATGCCAGAAAACAGGCAGTCTAATTATGACCAGGTAATCGAGAACTGGAGATTGAAATTCCTGGAAATGGATCAGGAGGAACTGATTCGCAAATTTCAGCTGGAAGCTGATGAGGAGTTTCTTTATATCATCTACTTTTCAAAAAGATTTCGAATTGACCGAAAAAACGGATTCATTACAGAAGATGGGAAAAGCCCTGGATTTGATACGGTGATGAATATTTATAATACGTTTTACTATTCAGCAGCTCATCCTGTGGCATCGGGCAATCTGGTGGCTTTTCGCCAGGTGAAGAGAGTGTATCCTTTTGAGGCTGCTTACAGAAGGACGATTATTTTTAGGCTGCAGGAGCTTTTCGCCGGGAAAACAGAAGAATTAAGAAAAGCCTGTGAGGCTCTTGGGGGAACTTTGCTTCCTCAGGGAGATGTGGGGTATGTGCTTCCGGTATTTCCTTTTTTGAATATTGCAGTTTTGTTCTGGGATAAGGATGAGGAATTTGAAGCACAGGCAAACATGCTTTTTGATTCGGAAATCACAGAGTTTATGCATGAGGAAAACGTAGTGTGTGTGGCGGCGGACGCGGTGTATTATCTTACATTGGCTGCCGGAATGACGCCAGAGAAGATATATGCCCAATAGGGGATTATAATATAAAAAAGGTCGTATATGTCAGCGGCCTTTTTATATTGCAAAAAATACTGACCAAATCTTCTATATCATAAAGAGTTTTGCCAGATGAAATTTTTTTCTTGCAAACTTTATGTGACAACCTTACAACATTGTAAGATTCTGCCTGCATTTTGTAATCTGATTCGATGGCAGCAAGTGACTTTTTTAAGTATACTGTTTTTTGCAAGGAAGCGTATGAAAAAGCTCATTGATAAAGGAGAGGAGTAAAAAATGTCATTACTTGAAGTTACAAATCTGAAAAAAATATATACCACCCGTTTTGGCGGAAATAAGGTGCAGGCATTGACCAATGTGAATTTTTCTGTGGAAAAAGGTGAATTTGTTGCAATTATGGGAGAAAGCGGTTCCGGAAAAACTACACTTCTGAATATTCTTGCAACACTGGATAAACCTACTTCCGGAGACGTACTTCTGGATGGAAAAAGCCTGGGACACCTTTCTGACAAGGAGATTTCTACATTTCGAAGAAAAAATCTGGGCTTTGTGTTCCAGGATTTTAATCTTCTTGATACCTTCAGCCTGAGGGATAATATTTATCTGCCGCTGGTGCTGGCTGGTGAAGATTACCGGGAAATGGGGCAGAAAATCCGCCCTATTGCACAGGCTCTTCATATTTATGAACTGCTGGAAAAATATCCTTATGAGGTCTCTGGAGGACAGAAACAAAGATGTGCAGTTGCCAGGGCTCTGATTACACAGCCGCGCCTGGTCCTTGCGGATGAACCCACAGGGGCTCTCGATTCCAAGGCTGCAAATGCTCTTCTGGACGTTTTCGGAGAGATAAACAGACAGGGACAGACCATTCTCATGGTTACTCACAGCGCCCAGGCAGCTAGCCGGGCATCCAGGGTTCTGTTCATAAAAGATGGTGAAGTTTTCCACCAGATCTATCGCGGCGAGAAAACAAAAGAGGAGATGTATCAGATGATTTCCGATACCTTAACCATTTTGATGACGGGCGGTGAGTATCATGCGTAAGGGATTTTTTGCCAGGCTGGCAGTTGTAAACATCCGAAAAAACAAACAGATCTATGTGCCCTATATTCTGGCGTGTCTGTTCAATGTGGCAATGCTGTATATGATGCTTTTTATCAATCATAATGCAGGAATGAAAACGATCCGTCACAGTGGTGACGTGTTGATGATCACGACTATGGGAGTTGGCGTTATTGTTATTTTCTCCTTTATTTTCCTGTTGTACAGCAACAGTTTCCTCATGAAAAGAAGACAAAAGGAACTGGGACTTTACAACATTCTCGGTTTGGAAAAGAAGCATATCAGCAGGGTTATGATGCTGGAGAATCTGTTTAGTGCCTTGATCAGTTTTGTTGGCGGAATCCTTGTGGGAATTCTGGGAAGCAAGCTGGCGCTTCTGCTGCTCTTGAAACTGATCAAGGTTCCGGCGTCCTTTGGGTTCGAAGTCAGCGTTCCGGCAATCAGAATATGCCTGGAAGTGTTTGGAGCTATTTTTGTTTTGATCCTTCTGGTAAATATCCGAAAGGTTTACAAAACAAACCCGATTCAGCTTCTTCATGCACAAAATACAGGGGAAAAGGAACCAAAAGCAAAATGGCTGATGGCGGTTGCTGGTTTTATCTGTCTGTTTATCGGATATTATATTGCCATTACCACAGAGTCACCTCTTTCGGCGCTGGCGCTGTTCTTTGTGGCAGTGGTTCTGGTAATGGCAGGAACGTATCTTCTTTTTACAGCAGGAAGCATTGTGGTGCTCAAAGTCCTGCGCTGGAATAAGAAATTTTATTATAAAACCAAGAATTTTACTGCTGTTTCCGGTATGCTGTACCGCATGAAACAAAATGCAGTTGGACTTGCAAGTATCTGTATTCTGAGCACAGGCGTACTTCTGATGATCTCTTCTACGGTGTGTCTGAATTCCGGACTGGATGATATTATGAACAAACGCTGTCCGGCGGATGTGAATGTGCTGTACCGGGGAAATTCTTATGAAGATCTGGAAAAAATGAGAGAGAAATTACTGGGAAAAATTGAAAACCAGGTTTCTTATGAGAAAATTAACACCGAAATTGCTTTTTCATCTACGCTTGTGGGAAGCGAAGATGGGAGCTGGAAATTTGCAAATGTTGATGGGAGTTCCCTTATGGCAATGCCAGCCTCATTGGAAACCCTTACCGTGGTTCCACAGGAAGAGTATGCCAGGGTTACGGGAGAAGAGATTTCCCTTGCGCCAGGTGAAGTTCTTGCTTACCACAATGGAAAAACAGACGGTGAGACTCTGGAGATTCATAACAAGGTTTACCAGGTGAAAGAATGGCTGAAAAATTATCAGTATGTGGGAGATAATTTTTCTTCTATGGATTCTTTGAAGCTGGTTGTAAATGACGAAGACTTTTTTGCTTTGTTTTTGCAGCAGGAGGAAGTTTATCAAAGTGCAATGTCTCTGATGGAACTGGAAACGGATGTGTATCTGTCTGGAAGTGAAGAAGAAAAATATGCATCTGCCATCAAAGTAAGCGATCTTGCATCGGAGCTTCTGGATTCCGAAAAAGCAGCTGGAACTATAGAAGTGGGAATGAACTACAGTACTATAAAACAGGAACTGTATAACAGTTTTTACAGTATGTTCGGTGGAATTTTGTTCCTTGGAATTTTCCTTGGACTGCTGTTCCTGATGGGGGCGGCCATGATCATTTACTACAAGCAGGTTTCAGAGGGCTATGAGGATAAGGAACGGTTCGAGATCATGCAGAAGGTGGGCATGACTCATAAAGAGGTGAAATCTTCCATTCACAGACAGATCCTTATGGTATTTTTCCTTCCTCTTGGAATGGCAGCACTGCATATTGCTATGGCATTTCCTATGGTAAAGAGACTGCTGGCGCTGTTTAGCATGACAAACAGCGGTTTGTTTGCCAGATGCACGGTGGTGACATTATTGGTGTTTGCTTTGGTTTATGGCGTGATTTATGGGCTGACAGCGAAGGTTTATTACAAGATTGTAGAGAGAAAGTGAGAATACAAGGGATAATAGTTGAATTTATTAGTGTAAAGTGCTACAATGAGAGAGCCTGGGAGGCCAAAACTGTTTCCCAGGCTCTTTGCGTGACTACAGAAGAAACCGGAGGAAATCTCTCATGAAAAAAGAGAGCTTTAAACAAGGAATTACAGATGGAATCCCCATTGCCCTGGGGTATCTGGCTGTTTCCTTTACGTTTGGTATGATGGCGGTGCAGGGCGGACTGTCTATCTGGCAGGCGGTCTTGATTTCTTTGACGAATCTTACGTCAGCGGGACAATTTGCAGGTCTTGATATTATCATAGCAGGAGGTTCCTTATGGGAAATGGCACTTACTCAGCTGATTATCAATCTGAGATACTGTCTGATGTCGTTTTCCCTTTCACAGAAGCTAAGACGTGATGAAACTTGGGGGCATCGTTACGGAGTTGCATTTGGCGTAACAGATGAGATATTCGGAGTCAGTGCCAGTAAACCGGGGAAAGTCAGTGCGTTTTATAATTATGGTGTAATGAGTGTAGCAATCCCGGGATGGACCATTGGAACCCTGCTTGGAGCTATTTCAGGAAGTATTCTTCCTGATTTTATTATGAGTGCACTTGGAGTTGCCATTTATGGAATGTTTTTGGCTGTCATTATTCCGCCATCCAAGAAAAACAAAGCAGTGCTTCTGGTTGTTCTTGGAGCAATGGCAGTGAGCGCATTATTTGCCTGGGTTCCTGTATTATCGAAAGTCTCATCCGGATTTGTGATTATTATTACTACAATTCTGGTAGCCGGACTGGCAGCATGGCTTTGCCCGGTTGATGAAGAAAATGCCAAGGAGGAAGCTCATGAAGCCTAATGTTTATATTTATATCCTGGTTATGGCTGGCGTTACATATTTGATCCGTATGCTGCCATTGGCACTGGCGAAGAAGGAGATTACCAATCCTTTTATAAAATCATTTCTGTTTTATGTGCCCTATGCCTGTCTGGCAGCTATGACGTTTCCGGCGATTTTGTCGGCAACGGCAAGTGTAATTTCAGCTGTAGTGGGATTTGTAGTGGCGCTGATTGCAGCGTACAAAGAGAAGAGTCTGCTGACTGTGGCGCTTCTTGCCTGTGGTGCAGTATTTATTGTAGAAAGAATAATGGCCTTTGCGGTGTAAGCATTACAAAATGCCTACGGTCCGCAAGGGCCTTTTTATTGAGTCATTCTCCAAGAAATCCCAGATCAATTTCCCCATCAAATACAGTAGTCGCCGCACCAGTCATATAAACCTGATCGTCATTTTCGTCCCAGAAAATATTAAGATCGCCACCAAGAAGCTTCACGGTAACCGGCTGATCACGGTCAACCAGCCCGTTCAAAATAGAAGCAACTGCAACTGCGCAGGCACCTGTTCCACAAGCCAGAGTCTCACCGGAACCGCGCTCCCAGACTCTCATCTGGACAGTGTGTCGGTCGATGACTTTTACGAATTCGGTATTGACGCGGTCAGGGAAATTTATATGGTTTTCAAAAGATGGACCGATCTTTTCGATTTCCAGCCCGTCTACGTCATCCATGTATACGATGGCGTGAGGATTTCCCATGGAAACAGCTGTAAAGTGATAAATCTGTCCGTCTACTTCAATAGGGGCATTTACGACCTGCTCAGATTCAGATACAACTGGAATCAGAGAAGCCTGAAGAATAGGGGCGCCCATATTGACCTTTACCATACTGACTTTTCCGTCACGGATAGAAAGATCCAGATATTTCACGCCGCTTTTGGTCGCTACGCTGATACTGGTCTTGTTTACAATGCCGTAATCGTAAGCATACTTGGCTACACAGCGGATGCCATTGCCGCACATAGCACCCTGGGAACCATCCAGGTTGTACATATCCATCTCACAGTCTGCAATGTCAGACGGCTTAATCAGAATCAGTCCGTCTGAGCCAATTCCAAAATGTCTGTCACTCACAAATTTGGCAACTGCTGATGGATCTTTCACAGTTTCTTTAAAACAGTTCACATATACATAATCGTTGCCGATACCATGCATTTTTGTAAATTTCATAATAAATACCTCCTGTTTGGGCGGTTAACGCCTTGGTCATTCAATTATTTAATTACTCCACACAAATCATATCATAACACAGATCTGTTATCAAAAAGTGAATTTTTCCAAATATTGACAAAGAAGTTGGGGAAATTTATTATTTTCCATAAGAAGTTTTTATTACTGTTCACTGGTAGCATTCCGCGAGGTGTTTTGTGTGACCAAAGGTCACAGGACACCTGAGATTTGTGGCGCGAAATCATGCGAATGCATGATTTCTGTGCATCGCGAAGCGTGTTGCTGTGAACGGAGTGAACAGTAAGAAGTTTTTCATTCATGGTGATGTCTACGTAAGCAGATATGTCCGTTTAGAAAATAATAAAGGAAGGAAAAGGAGTATGAAAAAGAAAAATTTATGGCCCAAAAGAATCATGGCTGTAGCTATTTGCGCAGCAATGGCAGCAGAACCGGCAGTTATTTATGCAGAAGATTTTTCAGACGGATTTTACAGTGAAAATGAAGAGTGGGAAAATCAGGAAGAAACGCAAACAGAACTGCAAGGGGAGGAACAGACAGAGGCACCGTCAGAAGAGAAAGCAGAAGAGCAACCAGAAGAACAAGAGGCGGAAACTAAGAATGCGGTGGATTCGGAGAATCACTGGGATGAATCAGATGCAGACCTGCTTTTAAATGGTGAAAGCGGGGAAGGAAATTTATCCGACTTTTCTTCCGAGGATTCGGCAGAACTGGTTACAGATGAAGAAGGTTTTTATGGCGCAGCTGAGGAAAATGGAGAGACAGATGCTCTTATACTGGCAAAGGATTGGCGTGACGGGAACGGAGAATTATAAGTATGCATTTGAAGTGTTGACGCTTGTAAACAAAGAAAGAAAAAAGGCGGGGGTGAAACCGCTTACAATGGATAAAAGTCTTTTAACAACTGCTATGCTGCGAAGCTTTGAGTGTGCATTGTATTTTGATCATACAAGACCAAGTGGAAGCGACTGTTTTACTGCAAATTCCTTAATGTCGGGAGAAAATATTGCAGCAGGCCAGATAACTCCGGAGATGGTAGTAAATGGTTGGATGAATTCAGAAGGACATAAACGCAACATACTGGATTCTTCGTTTAAATCAATTGGAATTGGATGCGTCAATGTAAATGGACTGTATTGCTGGGTACAGTGTTTTGGAAGAGGATCTGCCAGTGAGGCGAAAGCGGGTTCCTATTCCAATAAAACAAGTACCAGAAAAGTATTGGCTGCAAAGGGGTTAGTAGCTCAGGCTGCTTCCTTTAAGCTTGCAGATACAAAATTAAAAGTCGGAGAATCTACAAGCTTAAAAACCTTGTGGGGAGGAAGTGAACTGAAAAACGCTGGTGCAGTTGCGGTTTCCTCAAACACTTCTGTGTGTACAGTAAAAAATGGAAAAATCAAAACTGTTGGTGCTGGAAAAACAAAGATTACTATGTATTTTGAGGGCTACAAGGAAAAAGGAGTAACTAAGACTATTACAGTTACCGGTGGAAAAGTACAGCAAGTGAAAGCTCCGTCAAAAGGAAAAATCAGTAAGCTTGTTAATAAGAGTGGAAGAAAATGCCAGGTTTCTATTAAGAAAATCAGTGGTGCTTCCGGCTATCAGATCATGTATTTAACAAGCTCTAAATTTAGTGGCGCAAAAACAAAAACTACATCCAAAACTTTATTAACTATTAGTGGACTTAAGAAAAACAAGACCTACTATGTAAAAGTAAGAGCATACAAAAAGGACTCTCAAGGCAAAAAAGTATATGGTTCATACAGTGCTGTTAAGAAAATCAAGATAAAAAAATAAGGAATCTTATGGAAAGTCTTGCATTTTTCAAAAAAACTGATAAAATGAGGAAAAGATAGATGAATGAATATGCAGAAAGCATGAATAATTATGTCCCCATCTTGTGAAGTCGGTTGTTGTGGAAGAAATAAATAGCAACAGCTTACTATGTGGATGAAGATATAAGGAACTGGTTCTGTATATGAGATTAAGAGGAGGAAAAGAATATGAAAAAATTAGTAGCTCTTGCACTTGGCACAGTAATGGCAGTTTCCATGACTGCTGGCGTATCTGCTGCAACTGTTGAGTCAAAGGATGATCTTAAGAATGCAACAATCGGTGTACAGCTTGGTACAACCGGTGATATTGAAGCTAGTGAATATGAGGCTGACGGAGCAACTGTTAAGCGTTACAGCAAAGGAAGCGAAGCAATCCAGGCACTTATGGCAGGCCAGATCGACTGTGTGATCATCGACTCCCAGCCAGCTCAGAAATTCGTTGAGAATGCAGACGGACTGAAGATCCTGGACGAGCCATTTGTTGAAGAAGAGTATGCAATCTGCCTGAAGAAAGGCAATGATGAGCTTCTTGACAAGATCAACGGCGCATTAAAAGAACTGAAAGAGGACGGAACTGTTGATGATATTATGAACAACTACATCGGCGACAACATTGGCGAGACACCATATGAGTCTCCGGAAGATGTAGACCGTTCCAACGGAACTCTTGTAATGGCAACAAACGCTGAGTTCGAGCCATATGAGTACCGTGACGGTGATGAGATTGTTGGTATCGACGCTGATATTGCACAGGCAATCTGCGATAAGCTTGGATATGAGCTTGAGATCGACGATATGGAGTTTGATGCAATCCTTGCTGCAGTGCAGTCTGGAAAAGCTGATTTCGGTGCTGCCGGAATGACCGTTACAGAGGATCGTCTGGAGAGCGTTGATTTCACAGACACCTATGCAAATGCAAGCCAGGTTATCATTGTAAAAGCTGACTGATAGAGAGAACAAAGTATAAGCTGCCGGAACCTGGTACTGGCTGACTGAGTTGCATCAGACAGCCAGTGCTTTTCCGACAGCTTTTCCTATAATGCAGGCATAAACAGAAATGCTTTTTCAAACACGTTCAAGGCTGCGTTATAAAGATATCAGGATAAAAAGGAAAAAAATATGTTTGAAAAATTTGGACACGATTTTTATATCAATTTTATAAAAGATGACAGATACACCTGGCTGCTGGATGGTTTGAAAAATACCATGATCATCACAGTTTTCGCCCTGTTGATCGGTATCTGTATCGGTTTTCTGGTGGCAATTATCCGTTCTTCCCACGATAAATCCGGGAATTTTAAAATTGCCAACTCCATCTGCAGAGTTTATCTGACTGTGATCCGTGGAACACCTACTGTGATCCAGCTTCTGATCATGAACTTTGTAGTTTTTGGTTCTGTAAGTGTCAATGAGATTCTGGTAGGAAGTCTGGCATTTGGTATCAACTCAGGTGCCTACGTTGCGGAGATTGTCCGTTCCGGAATCATGTCAATTGACCAGGGACAGACAGAGGCAGGACGTAGCCTGGGACTTAATTTTACCCAGACCATGCGTCTTATTATCATTCCACAGGCGTTTAAGAATGTACTTCCTGCACTGGTAAATGAGTTTATCGTGCTGATCAAGGAAACTTCTATTATCGGTTACATTGGAATGATGGACCTGACCAAGGGTGCAATGCTGATCCAGAGCCGTACCTACAATGCTTTTATGCCTCTTCTGGCAGCAGCTGCAATTTATCTGATCGTGGTCATGGTATTGACCTTCTTTATGAATAAACTGGAGAGGAGACTGAGAACCAGTGAGCGTTGATAAGAGTAAAGTTTTGATCCAGGTACAGGATCTGAAAAAAGCGTTTGGATCCAATCAGGTTCTGGATGGAATTTCCACAGATATCTGTCAGGGCGAGGTTGTTGCCATTATCGGACCATCTGGCTCTGGTAAATCCACTTTCCTTCGTTCGCTCAACCTTCTGGAGGAGCCTACAGGAGGTAAAATCCTGTTTGAAGGAACAGATATCACAGATCCCAAGGTTGACATAAATCGACATCGCCAGAAGATCGGAATGGTTTTCCAGCAGTTTAATCTGTTTCCACACAAGACGGTAAAGCAGAATATTATGATGGCACCGGTTGCTCTGAAACTGATGACAAAGGAAGAGGCTTCCAGACGTGCGGACGAGCTTCTTGCCCGTGTGGGACTTCCAGATAAGGCAAATGCTTATCCGGATATGCTTTCCGGTGGTCAGAAGCAGCGTATTGCCATTGCAAGATCCCTTGCCATGAATCCGGATGTTATGCTTTTTGACGAGCCTACTTCTGCACTGGACCCGGAGATGGTTGGAGAGGTACTGGAGCTGATGAAAGAGCTTGCAAAGAGCGGCATGACTATGGTTGTGGTTACTCACGAGATGGGATTTGCAAGAGAGGTTGCAACAAGAGTTTTATTTATTGATGATGGCAAAATTCAGGAACAGAATGCGCCGAAGGAGTTTTTTGAAAATCCGCAGAATCCGCGATTGAAGGAGTTTTTGTCTAAGGTTCTGTAAAAAGAAAAAAGACAACCTTTTCCATTGGTTTAAATGGGACTGAGGTTGTCTTTTTTTTGTGTGAAAAAACGCGGTGATTTAAAATCCTATGCGTTTTTCTTCATTTCTTTATAACAATATTTGATGATTTCTTTCCTTGTGACAATTCCGATAAAGTGATCCTGATCATCTATAACCGGAACAAAGTTCTGGTTGATTGCGCGGTCCAGGAGATCCTCCATGTCGCAGTCAACGTGTACCGGTTTGTAGGTGGCTCTTCTGGAGATAGCCATAACCGGTACTTCCTCGGCTGTTTTCATATCCGTGATGTTCAGATTTTTCATTCCCCAGAGAAGGTCACCCTCAGAAATAGTACCTACGTATTTTCCCTCTGGATTCAGAATAGGAATACAGGAAAACTTCCGGTGTTCCATTTTCTCAAGAGTCTGCCTCAAAGTTTCATTCTCGAAAATGTAGGCAATATCACTTTTCGGTGTTAAGAAAAAAAGTATATTCAATTTGATCCCTCGATTCTATTTTACAGAAGTGGAATACCGCCTTTAGCAGCTTCTTCCTGCATTTCCTTAGGCCACAGGGAAACATGTACTTCTCCAATATGAGCCTTGCGCAGGAAGAACATACAGATACGGGACTGACCGATACCGCCGCCGATGGTGTATGGAAGTTCTTTATTCAGAATGGCCTTCTGGAATGGGAGCTCTCTGCGGTCGTCACAGCCGGCTTCTGTAAGCTGTTTGTCAAGTGCTGTCTCGTCTACACGGATACCCATGGAAGAAAGTTCAAGGGCAATGTCCAGTACAGGATAGTATACCAGAATATCGCCGTTTAATTCCCAGTCATCATAGTCTGGAGCACGTCCGTCGTGGCGCTCGCCATTTGTCAGTTTCTTACCTACCTGCATAAGGAAAACAGCGCCTTTTTCTTTGACGATCTTGTATTCTCTTTCCTTAGGGGTAAGATCCGGATACATGTCTACAAGCTCTTCTGTGGAGACAAATGCAATCTCTCTTGGAAGAATTTCTTCTATGTAGTCATACTGTACTGCCATGTATTTCTCTGTCTTGCGGAGTACGCTGTAGATAGTACGGACAGTGTTAATGAGAGTTTCTACATTTCTCTCTTCTTTGGTGATGATCTTCTCCCAGTCCCACTGGTCTACATAGATGGAATGGATGTTGTCAACATCCTCATCACGGCGGATGGCAACCATATCGGTGTATAAGCCCTCACCTACAGAGAAACCATATTTCTTCAGTGCATAACGCTTCCATTTTGCAAGAGAATGTACGATTTCAGCGTTGCAGTCCATGCCTTTGATGTCAAAGCTTACCGGACGCTCCACGCCGTTCAGGTTATCATTGAGGCCGGAACTTGGATCTACAAATATAGGTGCGGAGACACGCAGAAGGTTCAGCTTCTGTGCAAGTGTCTGCTGGAAAAAATCTTTCACAGTTTTAATTGCTACCTGAGTATCATGAAGATTAAGGTCTGCATGATAGCCCATAGGAATTTTTAATTGTTCCATGGGAATCCTCCTTGTTGATTGTGTTAATCTCTGTTTTCTGTTCACGATAATTTCTAGTCAGACCGTGAACAGGAACAATCTTGGTTTATTATAACAGGTATTTTCCCGCTTGGCAATTTAGACCTTGCAAGAAATATGCAAAAAAGATACAATAAAAGACAAAGAATGTGATGATTTTTCCCTGTTGGAGCAAAAACAGGAATTACAGGTTGCAGTGAAACAGAATAACCAGAGAACCGGGAGGATGTCTATGGAGAAAAAGAGGTGCCAGGTCTGCGACGGGCCTGTTGTAAATGGCAGATGTAAGCTGTGTGGAATGCCTTATAGAAATGATGAGACTTTGTATCATCTGAATGAGAACAGAAGTGACCATTACCGTCATGCTACCAGCCGGGCGCGGGCAATCATGCGCCAGGAGGAAATCCCGCTGGGAGATAAGAAGGCTGGAAGTGCTGCATATAAGACCGGGACCGGAACAGGCGTGGCAGGAGCCGGAAATAAATATGATCAGAAAACGGGAACTGGAAGTTCTAAGTCACTGGCTGGTGCAGGCACAGGGAATTTTTATAATAAGGGAAGTGTGAAAGCTGGAAGTACATATGGAGGCAGCACTGGCGCTGCTAAGAATGGAAATAAGGTCTCTGTCCCTGCTGGGAATTATAATTCCAAGAGCAGACAAAGTACAGCTGGAACTTACAGCACTACAGCTAAAAAAAGCAGTGTTTACACCCAGAAACCGGTAAAAAAGAAAAAAGGCTCCCTTTTTGGATGGCTCATGGTCCTGGTGATCATTTGCGCAAGCTTACCGGAAATCC
The DNA here is from genome assembly GCF_027662325.1 of Blautia faecis. Taxonomy (NCBI): domain Bacteria; kingdom Bacillati; phylum Bacillota; class Clostridia; order Lachnospirales; family Lachnospiraceae; genus Blautia; species Blautia faecis. The sequence continues at coordinate 47,322 of NZ_JAQDKY010000014.1, forward strand.
GGGATTCCCTAAAGGACAGCCTTGCTCCGATACTTGAAGAAGAATTTGGAGATATGTTCGGCTCTGGGGCTGATTCAGCCTCTTATAAACTGATGGCGGGAGATGTGCTGGAGGTTGGGGAAAATGTGGATGGAGGCATTGTCCCAGGATATTACATTGCTTCCTGTTCAAATGGTTTTGTGAGTTTTATGATCATGGGAGAAGATGGTGAAAACGGAAGCATGACAGTGACAGATGGCGTGGAGCGTAAGATTACCCTGAAAGAGGGAGATCTGATCGGGATCATAAATATAGAGTCGGAAGATTCCTCACTGCTGCTTACTGCACGCTGAGACTGGGAAAAGAATTGTAAAAAAGAATAGTAAAAAAAGAATAGTAAAAAAAGGAACCTCGTCAGATGAGTACTTATTTCGTCAGAGGTTCCTTTTTGTATGTTTAAAGCGTGTTTGAAAAAGCATTCCCGCAATCTGCACGCCCCATTTTGCAGAAAGCCTTTTTCAAACAGGCTCTAGTACATCGAAAATTAAGCTTCTGCTATATTGACGTAGGATGATTTCTTCATATGCAAGGCGGAGGAAGGAGGCGTAGCGGTGGCTACGGCGACTGACGACAACGCAGCAGATGAAAAATCAGACAAGTCAATATGGCAGTTACTTAATATTCGATGTACTAGCGGATGGTAGTTCCTGTTTTTCCTTCATAGCCCTCTTTGGCATGAGCCATATCGGTAATCACAGTGCTCCGGCCTTCCCCTTTCTCAATAAAGGAAATACCTGCTTCGATTTTGGGAAGCATGGAACCGGAAGCAAACTGGTTCTCTTCAATGTATTTCTTAGCGTCCGCTACAGTGATGCTGCCAAGCTTCTGCTCATTTACCTGACCGTGGTTCAGACTTACGTTCTCTACACTTGTGAGAATCAGAAGAGTATCGGCATTTAATTCTTCCGCAAGAAGTCCTGCAGCAAGATCTTTCTCAATGATGGCACTGGCACCGTGAAGGTTGATGCCCTGCTCAAGCACTGGAATTCCACCGCCGCCGGCTGCGATAACAACCTGGTCTGCATTGAGAAGTGCTCGTATGGTCTCAAGCTCTACAATTCTCTGTGGCTTCGGAGCTGCTACGATTCGTCTGTATCCGCCATCAGCAAGTCTGGTGACAAAGTTTCCTTTTTCTTCTTCTGCTTCAGCTTCTTCCTCAGTGAGAACACGTCCGATAATTTTCTCCGGATCTGCAAAAGCGTCGTCATATGGATCAATAACAGTCTGGGTAAGAATGGTAGCAACAGGTTTGTAAATTCCGCGGCTGATAAATTCAGAGCGGATCGCATTCTGAAGGTCATATCCAATGTAGCCCTGGCTCATTGCGGAGCAGACTGACATAGGAGCGAATGTATAATCCGGGTGTGTCTTTCCAAATTCATTCATTGCAGTGTGGATCATGCCAATCTGTGGGCCATTGCTGTGGGAGATTACCACCTTGGCACCCTCTTCAACAAGATCTGCGATTGCTTTTGCTGCTGCTTTGGTGGCTACTTTCTGCTCTGGAAGTGTGGTGCCGAGAGCTCTGTGACCTAATGCAACTACTACGATTTTTTCACTCATAGGAGATACCTCGTTTCTGTCAAGAATATAATGCGGATATCAGAGTTAAGTGGATTACTGTGAAAGTATTCACAGCAACATGAATGATTTCTCCGGACATCCTTGTGTAATATCTTCCATTATAAAAGCTAAGGGTGGGAATTGCAATAGAAAAGTCCTTGAAACAGGAAAAGCCATCCGCATCAGGCAGATGGCTCATTTCCTATATTTTTGAGGGGGGAGATAGAGAGTGGTTTTTCATCTATCCGAAATTCATTATATCGGCAATTTGTGAGGAAAATGTGTCTCAAATCTAAAAGAAATCGAAAAAATATGAAATGAAAATAAAATCCGACCCTTTATTGCATTTAAAGACCAAGTGTGGTAAAGTAAACCTATCTTGTTTCTGCATTCTGCAGAAAAGAATTTCTACCGCGCCGGTTCGGCGCAAGATAACCCGTTTTTTGAAGGAAACCTGTTAACCTGGGCGTTTTATACGCTTTTTTGAAAATGGATGCATACAATGGCAAGGCAAATTTGCTTCGGAATGCTGTGAATAGAATCTGTTTAAGTGAGAAAGGTGTGATTCCCATGTGCTGTCAGTGACTCATTTATATGGTGATGTCGCCAGTAGGCGGCAAGTCCGTTTTGTAAAATAGTAGTTTAATAACAGAGATTAGTGAAAAATAGGGGTAGAAAAGGAGAAGTTATAATGAAAAACAGAATATGGAAAAAGATACTGGCAGTGGGAGTAAGTCTGCTTGCAGAAGCTGGGATGCTGGTTGGATGCACGGCGCAGCCGGCAGTGGCATATGGAGCAGAAATGGAAGGCGGGTTATCTGTTGCCCAAGATGCGGCATGGACAGATTTACAGAAATTTCAGGCGGTGATTTCTGTAAAGGCAGATGGGCTGGCGTCACTTACGCGGGAAAATGAAAACCAGGAATATGAAAGTGACGATGAAAATTTATTCAGCAGTGGAAATCAGGACGGGAGCCTGGAAAATGATCAATATGATTTTTCGGATGAAACAATACCTCATCCAACATCTTACGAACTGGTAGTCTGGCTTTCTGAATATTTTCAGCCAGATGCTTCGTTTATGGCACCTGAAGGCTGCCTGAAAGAGGAGCTTCCTATCGAGACTGCTGACGGAAGATCCAGCAGTATAACCGGATTCCGCTGGAAAATAAATCCGGGAGAACAGGGCAAACAGCTGAAAATTCCGGTTACCTTGCGGGATGAATATCGTTTTCCAGCAGAAAAACATACAGTTCCTACCTGTCAGGATATTTTGCATGCAAATGGTGCTATAAGCGGAGAAGAAAATGGAGGTGGAGTTTACATTGTAAAAAAAGTGGAAAATGAAAAAACCATTTTGTGTAAAGCTTTATCTAAGAATCTGGAGATACCAGCTGCACACATGGATTTTTCAGTGGAAATGGAAGCCAAGGAAAAGGCGCTTTATACTGGAAAACGCATTCATATGGCAGTGAATCTGACAAATAACGGTCAGGTACCTTTTTATAAAATTTCCCTTCAGGCCAAAGTAAAAGAACAGGAACTGGTACCTGTGTGGGAAAAGGAGCCTGGCCTTGAAGTTTTGGAAAGTGGTGCAGTGCTGGAATGCCTTTCCGCAGGGGAAACACGAACCCTGTCTTTTTATATAGATCCGGACATGAATCAGAAAAGTAATCTGGAGCTGGAGCTTTTTGCAAAAACAGAAAATCCGGTTTCGTTGGAGAAAGCAGCAGAAAAACAGTTAACATTACAGCAGGGAAAAGCCTCTTTTACGGTAAAGAAAACAGCTGACTGCGACAACGCCAGCCCTGGGGAGACTGTGACTTATCAGATCAGTATTCACAATACCGGAGAGGTGACTCTGCATTCCGTAGTTACTACGGAACGTTTCGGGCTTGCCGGAGTAACAGCTACTTTTCAGGAACAGAGAGGTATAACCCTGAATAAAAGCAGAACTCAGGCGAAAATCCAGGAAATCGCACCTGGTGGCTGTGTGAATTTAAAGGCAAAAGTTGTACTTCCAAAAGATCTGAAAGACCAGAATCTGATGAATCAGATTATTGTAGTTACTGACGAGACTGGTGAGGAAAGCGCAGTGCGGGATCAGGCAACCATCCGTGTGGAAGATAAGGAGAAGGATGGAAATGGAAGCGGAAACGGAAATGGGGGTGGAAATGGAGATGGAACTGGCATAGGCAGTGGGAATAATGATGGCAGCACAATGGCTGCGTCCACCTCTCCAAAAACAGGGGATACTTCCCACAAAGAGCTGTTTCAGGTACTGATTCTGCTTTCGTTTCTTTTTTCCGCTGTAGCCGCCAGAAGAATGTTTGGAGGCAATGCTCACAGATGACTCGTGAATGGAAACTATAATGTGAGGTGAACGGTTACTGCTTTTTTAACAGGAAAGATTGAAAACAAATTCTGTGTGTGATATTCTATAAAAGAGTATGCGTTGCTGTATGATGTCACCAGATTAGAGCGTGTTTGAAAAATCATTCCCGCAAATTGTGACGCACATCTTGCTGAAAGTCTTTTTCAAATAAGCTCTGGCGTGATTTTAAAGCAACGTCAATATAGGGAGGCATATATTATGAAATTATCATCCTTATTAGAGAAGTTAGAATACACCTGCGTGCAGGGGAGCACAGAGCAGGAAGTCACTGGTGTTGTTTATGATTCCAGAAAGGTAACAGACGGCTCTCTGTTTATCTGTATCAGAGGTGCTGTTGTAGATGGACATAAATTTATCCCGGATGTAACAGCAAAAGGGGCTAAAGTTCTGATAGTAGAAGAGGAGGTTTCTGCACCGTCAGATGTTACGGTTATCCAGGTGACAGACACCAGATATGCTATGGCATTTATTTCAGCGGCCTGGTTTGGACATCCGGCAGAGAAGCTGAAAACAATCGGAATTACCGGAACCAAGGGAAAAACCACTACTACCTATATGGTAAAATCCATTCTGGAAAATGCCGGATACAAGGTTGGTCTGATCGGTACTATTGAGGCAATTATCGGAAATAAGATAATACCTGCTTCTAATACCACACCAGAATCCTATGTAGTTCAGGAGTATTTTCACGAAATGGTGGAAGCTGGCTGTGATTGTGTGGTTATGGAAGTTTCCTCACAGGGGCTGATGCTGCATCGTACTCAGGGATTTGTGTTTGATTTTGGAATTTTCACAAATATTGAACCAGATCATATTGGTCCAAACGAGCACAAGGACTTCGATCATTATCTGTCTTGTAAAGCTATGCTTCTCAAGCAGTGCCGAGTAGGAATTGTAAACCGTGATGATGAGCATTTTGACAGAATTGTAGAGGGACATACCTGTACTCTGGAAACCTATGGCTTTTCAAAAAAAGCAGACCTTCGCGCTGAGGATGCCAGACTGATTGGCGGAAAAGGCTATCTTGGAATTTCCTATCAGCTGAAGGGACTTATGGATTTCCCTGTTGAAATCGACATCCCGGGTAAATTCAGTATTTACAACTCTCTTACCGCTATTGCAATCTGCCGTCATTTTAAGGTTTCCCAGGAAAATATCCTGAAGGCTCTGAAGGTAGCAAAAGTAAAAGGCCGTATTGAGATGGTGAAAGTATCTGATGAATTTACTCTGATGATTGATTATGCACATAATGCAATGGCTTTGGAAAGTCTTCTTACTACATTGCGTGAGTATCATCCACACAGACTGGTCTGCCTGTTTGGTTGTGGCGGAAACCGCTCCAGGCTTCGCCGTTATGAGATGGGAGAAGTTTCCGGTCGTCTGGCAGATCTGACCATCATTACTTCTGATAATCCGCGAGATGAGGAGCCTCAGGCTATTATTGATGACATCAAGGTTGGCATGGCGAAGACAGAAGGTAAATATGTGGAGATTCCAGACCGCAAGGAAGCAATCGCTTATGCCATCCATCACGGAGAACCAGGGGATATTGTGGTGCTGGCTGGTAAAGGGCATGAAGATTACCAGGAAATCAAAGGTAAAAAATATCCTATGGATGAGCGTGTGTTGATCGCAGATATTCTTGCTGGAAAGTAAAACATGACATATGCAGATATTATTGTAGACATTTCCCATGAGAAGCTGGATAAAAGCTTTCAATATCTGGTTCCGGAGAAACTGAAGGACGAGATACAGGTGGGAATGGTGGTTTCCATTCCATTTGGAAGAGGAAATCATGTGCGCAAGGGATATGTAGTGGGGATTTCTGATGAGCCCAAGGTAAAGGGAATCCAGCTTAAGTCTGTTGCCGGTATTGAAAATGATCAGGAAACCACAGAATCCAGGCTGATCGCGCTGGCAGGGTGGATGAAAGAAAATTATGGCTCTACCATGATCCAGGCTCTGAAAACAGTTCTTCCTATTCAGAAAAAGATGAAAGCCCAGGAAAAAAGGTGGATAACCCTTCTGATTTCCAGAGAAGATGGGGAAAAGCTTCTGGAAGAGCTCAGCATGACCAGATTTAAAGCACGTATCCGCCTTCTGGAAGCACTCTTGCAGAATGAAAATGGGAAAATTGAGACTGCCTGGGCTTCAAAGGAGCTTGGCACTACGGCTTCTGTCCTGAGATATTTTGAAGAACAGGGGATTGCTTCTGTGGAGTCAGATGAAGTGTATAGAAATGCAGTTGCAGATGCAGAGAATATTCCGCATGTGGCACCAGCAGTATTAAGTATATCCCAGCAAATGGCTGTGAATCAGATCTTATCAGAATGGGAACACCCGGATCCGAGACCGGTTCTTCTTCACGGAGTTACCGGCAGTGGAAAAACGGAAGTATATATGGAGCTGATCGATAAGGTGATAAAGGAAGGCGGTCAGGCAATCGTGCTGATTCCGGAAATTGCGCTGACTTATCAGACTGTACGGCGATTTTATGGTCGTTTTGGTGATAAGGTGTCGGTAATTAACTCCAGACTTTCCCTGGGAGAGCGTTATGACCAGTTTAAAAGAGCCAAACAGGGAGAACTGCAGGTTATGGTGGGACCCCGTTCAGCACTTTTTACTCCTTTTGGAAGGCTGAGGCTGATCATTATTGATGAGGAGCATGAATCTTCTTATAAAAGTGAAAACAGTCCAAGGTATCACGCCCGGGAAACGGCTATCCACAGAGCAAAGCTGGAAGGCGCAAGAGTAATTCTTGGTTCTGCAACTCCATCTATGGAAGCGTATTACAGGGCGAAAGAAGGAGAATATGTCCTTGTAAAGCTGGAAGCCAGATTTGAAGAAAGACCTCTTCCCAGGGTATCAATTATTGACATGAGGGAACAACTAAAAAAAGGAAACCGCCTTGCCCTCAGTCTGGAACTGAGAGAAGACCTGAGCCAGTGCCTGAAAAAAGGGGAGCAGGCCATGTTGTTTCTCAACCGCCGTGGCTACGCAGGGTTTGTTTCATGCCGTTCCTGCGGTCATGTAATGAAATGTCCTCACTGTGACGTTTCCTTAAGTGAGCATAATGGCAGAAAGCTGATCTGTCATTATTGTGGTTATGAAACTGTGAAACCGGACAAATGTCCAGTCTGTTCTTCCCCATATATAGGCGGTTTTAAAGCGGGAACCCAGCAGATCCAGCAGGTGGTAGAAAAAGAATTTCCAGAGGCAAGAGTTCTTCGAATGGATTACGACACTACAAGAGCTAAGGGAAGCTATGAAAAAATTCTGTCTGCTTTTTCCAGGCATGAGGCCGATATTTTGATTGGAACCCAGATGATCGTCAAGGGACATGATTTCCCGGATGTTACGCTTGTGGGGATCCTTGCTGCAGATTTATCCCTGAATGCTGATGATTATCGCAGTGGTGAGCGCACTTTTCAGCTTCTTACCCAGGCGGTGGGACGAGCAGGAAGAGGAAGGAAAGAAGGCCATGCCTTGATCCAGACTTATAGTCCGGATCATTACAGCATACAGACAGCTGCAAAGCAGGATTACGAAGAATTTTACCAGGAAGAGATGGGATACCGTCTTCTTATGGATTATCCCCCGGCTGCCCATATGATGGCAGTGCTTGGTTCTTCGGAGGATGAGAAGCTTCTTGAGACAGCCATGCACTATCTTGGTCTGTTTACAGGAAAAATATATGCGGGAAAAGATCTTCATGTGATCGGTCCCGCCCCTGCGTCTGTAGGGAAAGTAAAGGATGTATACAGAAGAGTACTTTATCTGAAACATGAGAATTATGATCTGCTTGTCCGAATAAAGGACAGGCTGGAGGAATATATAGAAATCAATTCCGGCTTCAGAAAAGTTAATATACAATTTGATTTTTCATAAGGCGAAATACCGGAAATAAAGGGCTGCGTTAAGGTGCAGGGCTTTGAAACAACGGGTATTTCCAAATTCAAAGATAAAGGAGATAACACAGAGATGGCACTTAGAACAATCAGAACAGAGGGAGATTCCGTTTTAGAAAAAATCTGCAGACCAGTAGAGAAAATCGACAAACGTACAAAGGATCTGGTAGGAGACATGCTGGAAACCATGTATGACGCATGCGGTGTTGGCCTTGCAGCTCCCCAGGTGGGTATATTAAAGAGAATCGTAGTGATCGATATTGGAGATGGTCCAATTATTCTTATCAATCCGGAAATTCTTATGACATCCGGTGAGCAGACAGGCGAGGAGGGATGTTTAAGTGTTCCGGGAATGTCCGGTCAGGTTACCCGCCCAAATTATGTGAAGGTAAAAGCTCTTGATATGGATATGAATGAGCAGATATATGAAGGAGAAGGACTCCTTGCCCGTGCATTTTGTCATGAGCTGGATCATCTTGACGGAAAAATGTACACACGTCTGGTTGAAGGTGAATTACATCATGTAAGTTATGACAATGAGGAGGAAGAGGAATAAATGAAAATTGTTTATATGGGAACGCCGGATTTTGCAGTTAATCCCCTTCATGCACTGGCTGAAGCTGGCTATGAGGTGGCAGGTGTTATAACCCAGCCGGATAAGCCGAAGGGAAGGGGAAAGACTATGCTTCCCACTCCTGTAAAGGAAGAGGCAATGAAACATGGGTTCCCGGTTTACCAGCCTGTGAAGGTACGCGATCCGGAATTTTTACAGGTTCTGGAGAAACTGGATCCCGATATTATTGTGGTAGCTGCCTTTGGACAGATCATTCCCAAAAGCATTCTGGAGCTTCCGAAATACGGATGTATTAACATCCATGCATCCCTGCTTCCGAAATACCGCGGTGCAGCTCCTATTCAGCAGGCAGTTATTGATGGGGAAAAGGAGTCAGGTGTTACGATCATGAGAATGGGAACAGGTCTTGATACAGGAGATATGATCTCAAAGATCGTAGTGCCGATTGCAAAAGATGAGACGGGCGGAACTCTGTTTGATAAGCTTGCAGAAGCAGGAGCGAAGCTTCTTGTTGAGACATTGCCTCACATTTTTGATGGCACAGCTGTTTACGAGAAACAGCCGGAGGAAAGCCCTACTCCCTATGCCGGTATGATCACCAAACAGATGGGATTGATCAATTTCGGGAAATCAGCCGAGGAACTGGAAAGACTGGTGCGAGGTTTAAATCCGTGGCCAAGTGCATTTACTTTCTGGAATGGAAAAACTTTGAAGGTATGGGAAAGCTTTGTAGTAAAAAGTGAAGAAGCTGGCGCAGAAAAGTCAGAACCTGGAACGGTAGTAAAAACAGACAAAAAAGGAATTTACGTGGCTTGCGGTGAGGATGTTCTGGTACTTTCACAGGTACAGCTAGAAGGAAAAAAGAGAATGGATGCGGATGCATTCCTTCGAGGATGTCATATAGAAACCGGAAGCAGATTCACAGATAAAAAGGAGTGATCTTATGTACGGATATGGGTATCCTTATGGATTTTATGTTGATCCTACTTATGTATTGCTGATCATTGGAATGGTGCTGGCACTGGCTGCATCTGGAAAGATGAAAAGCACTTTTGCACGTTATCAGCAGGTGCGCAGCCATTCAGGTCTTACAGGAGCTCAGACTGCCCAGAGGATTTTAAATGCAGCCGGAATTTACGACGTAACGATTGTTCCAATTTCCGGAAGCCTTACAGATCATTATGATCCGAGAACAAAGAGGCTGGCACTTTCACAGGACGTATATGGAAGAACTTCTGTGGCAGCTGTATGTGTCGCTGCCCATGAGTGTGGTCATGCCATTCAGCACAATATAAATTATGCACCGCTGAATATCCGTTCAGCTATTGTTCCGGTGGCAAATATCGGATCTTCCCTTTCCTGGCCGATTTTTCTTCTGGGACTGATCCTTTCCATACCGGCACTTACAACTGTAGGAATTGTGCTGTTTTCACTGGCGGTACTGTTTCAGCTTGTAACACTTCCGGTAGAATTCAATGCTTCCTCAAGAGCTTTAAAAATGCTGGAAAGCACAGGAATTTTAAGCCGCGAGGAAAACAAAGGTGCGAAGAAGGTTCTTACAGCGGCAGCCCTTACTTATGTAGCAGCTCTTGCTTCTTCCATTTTACAGCTTCTGAGACTGATCATACTTTCCGGAGGTAGAAGACGGGATGATTAACGGAATCAATTCCAGGGAGATGATCCTGGAAATTTTACTTGAAATCGAAGAGGGCGAGCACAGCCACGTGGCAATTCGGAATGCCCTTTCCAAATATCAGTTCCTTCCCAAACAGGACCGGGCATTTATCACCCGTGTCTGTGAAGGAACGCTGGAATACCGGATCCAGATTGATTACATTATCAATTCTTTTTCCAAGGTGACAGTTGATAAGATGAAGCCTGCAATCCGGGAAATTTTAAGAAGTGCAGTATATCAGCTGAAATACATGGATAGTGTGCCAGACAGCGCAGTGTGCAATGAGGCTGTGAAGCTGGCGCAAAGAAAAGGTTTTTATAATCTGAAGCCTTTTGTAAATGGTGTTCTTCGTACCATAGCCCGGGAAATGGATCAGGTCCGGTTCCCTCAAAAAGAAGATGATCTGTTGAAATATCTTTCTGTAAAGTATTCCATGCCAGAGGTGCTGGTAACCAGGTGGCTGGAAGCCTATGGAGAAGAAACAACAGAGAAGATACTGGCGGATTTTCTTACGGAACATCCTCTTACCATCAGATGCCGAACTTATCTGAATTCCAAGGAAGAGATTGTAAAAAGCCTGGAAAGTCAGGGCGTTCATGTAGCACCTGCACCATATCTGTCTTATGCATACAGCATTTCTGAATTTAACCATATTCTTGCGCTGGATGCTTTTATCAAGGGTAAAATTGTCGTGCAGGATGTTAGTTCCATGCTGGTTGCGGAGGTTGCAGATCCGAAGAAGGGTGATTATGTTATTGACGTGTGTGCTGCGCCAGGTGGAAAGAGTCTTCATATGGGAGACAAGATGGAGGGATATGGAACGGTAGATGCAAGAGATGTAAGCCAGTATAAAGTCAATCTGATCGAGGAAAATATCCAACGTACCAATTCTATTAATGTACAGGCAAGAGTGCAGGATGCTACTATTTTTGATCAGGATTCAGAACTGCTTGCAGATGTTGTAATTGCAGATGTACCTTGTTCCGGGTATGGAGTGATCGGCAAGAAACCGGAAATCAAATACCGTGTTACGCCACAGAAACAGGATGAAATAGTGATTCTGCAGAGAACCATTCTGGATCGCGCAGCAAACTATGTGAAGCCAAGAGGAGAGCTGATCTTCAGTACCTGTACCATTGCAAAAGAAGAAAACGAAGAGAACATGATGTGGTTTTTGAATAATTATCCATTTAAGCTGGAGAGCCTGGATCCTTATCTTCCAGAGGAGCTGCACTCAGAGACAACTGCACTTGGATATCTGCAGCTGCTCCCGGGAGTACATAAGACAGACGGTTTCTTTATTGCGAAATTCAGAAGAAAATAGGAATATAAATATGACAGACATTAAGTCGATGACGAAAGACGAACTGAAAAATCTGATGACCGAACTGGGGGAGAAACCCTTTCGGGCAAAGCAGATCTACAGCTGGTTACATGAACATCTGGTAACCTCTTATGATGAGATGGGAAACATACCAGGAAAACTAAAAGAAAAACTGAAAGACTATCCCATAGCGGCATTGGAAATGGTGGATGAACAGGTTTCTGCCATTGACGGCACAAGAAAGTATCTGTTCCGCCTTTTTGATGGAAATGTGATCGAGAGTGTTCTTATGCGTTATAAGCATGGAAATTCCGTATGTATTTCGTCACAGGTAGGCTGTAAAATGGGGTGCCGTTTTTGTGCTTCCACTATTGGAGGCTGGACAAGAAACCTTCTTCCTTCGGAAATGCTGGATCAGATTTACAGGATCCAGAGCATAACGGGAGAACGGGTATCTAATGTAGTAGTAATGGGAACTGGCGAACCTATGGATAATTATGATCATATTGTACGCTTTGTACATCTGCTTTCCGATGAAGATGGTCTTAACATCAGCCAGAGGAATATCACCGTATCGACCTGCGGAATTGTTCCGAAAATTTATGAGCTTGCAAAGGAAAAACTGCAGATTACCCTTGCCCTGTCTCTGCATGCACCAAATGATGAAAAAAGACAGGAACTTATGCCTATTGCACAGCGGTACAGTATGGACGAAGTCCTGGATGCATGCCGCAATTATTTTCAGGAGACCGGCAGGAGAATTACTTTTGAATACAGTCTTGTGGCTGGTGTTAATGACAGTGACGAAGATGCAAGAGAGCTGAGCAGCAGAATCCATGATATTAATTGTCATGTAAATCTAATCCCGGTAAACCCTATTAAGGAGCGTTCTTACAGGCGTTCTACGCATCAGGCTGTAGAGAATTTTAAAATAAAACTTGAAAAATGCGGAATTAATGTTACTATTAGAAGGGAAATGGGCAGTGACATAGACGGTGCCTGTGGACAATTACGAAAAAGTTATATGGAAAAAAGTTACGATCCGCAGTAACGAAAAACTGATGTTGCTATGTTGAACAACAGTACGAAAAGGACAGAAAGCGAGAAGTGACATGAGGGTATATTCAGCTACGAATATAGGAATGAAGCGGAAGATGAACCAGGATTATGTGTTCGCTTCCCAGGACACAGTTGGAAATCTCCCGAACCTCTTTGCTGTTGCTGATGGAATGGGAGGGCACAATGCAGGTGATTATGCCTCCTCTCACGCGGTCAGGATACTGGTAGATGAAATCAGGGAGGATACGGATTATAATCCTGTAAAGGTAATCCGCCATGCCATTGAGACTGCGAACACAGAAATTATAGAACAGGCGCAGAAGGATGAGAAGCTTCGTGGAATGGGAACTACCATGGTAGTAGCCACCATTGTAGGTCAGTATGCTTATGTTGCCAATGTGGGAGACAGCAGACTATATGTGGTGGATAAACAGCTGAGGCAGATTACCAGGGATCATTCACTGGTTCAGGAAATGGTAAGAATGGGTGAAATCACTGCTGAGGAGGCAAGAAATCATCCGGATAAAAACATTATCACCAGAGCTCTGGGAGCAGAAAAAACTGTAGACGTGGATTTCTTTGATATGCGTCTGGAACCGGGAAGTACGATCCTGATGTGTTCCGATGGTCTCAGCAATATGGTGGAAGACAAAAAAATGGAAGAAATCATATTGAATTCTGATGAGGATATCACCTGGAAAGGAAATACTCTTATCCAGGAAGCCAACAACAACGGCGGCAAGGATAACATTGCAATCATATTGATAGAACCATTCACGAATGAGGTGGAAACATGTTAAAGACAGGTATGATTATAGCAGAACGCTATGAAATTGTAAGTAAAATCGGTACCGGCGGAATGGCGGACGTATATAAGGCAATGGACCATAAACTAAACCGCTTTGTGGCAGTTAAGGTTCTGAAGCCGGAATTCAGGGAAGATGCAACTTTTGTAAAGAAATTCAGAAGTGAAGCGCAGGCAGCAGCAGGTCTTACGCATCCAAACATAGTAAATGTGTTTGATGTAGGCGATGATGAGGGTGTTTATTATATCGTAATGGAGCTGATCGAGGGAATCACTCTTAAGGAGTATATTTCCAAGAAAGGCAAGCTTTCGGTAAAGGAAGCTACCAGTATTGCCATTCAGGTATCTATGGGACTTGAGGCAGCACACAGCCACGGCATTGTACATCGTGATGTGAAGCCTCAGAATATTATTATTTCCACAGACGGCAAAGTAAAGGTAACAGACTTTGGAATTGCAAGAGCTGCTTCTTCCAATACCATCAGCTCTAATGTTATGGGGTCTGTACATTACAGCTCACCGGAGCAGGTACGAGGTGGCTACAGCGATGAGAAGAGTGATATCTACTCACTTGGTATCACCTTATATGAGATGGTAACAGGACGTGTCCCTTTTGACGGAGATACTACAGTTGCCATTGCAATCAAACATCTTCAGGAAGAGATGGTACCGCCAAGTGTTTATTCCCCGGATCTGCCGTACAGTCTGGAACAGATCATTATGAAATGTACCCAGAAGAGTGTGGATCGCAGATATAATAAGATGGAGGATGTGATCGAGGATCTGAAGCATTCTCTTATTGACCCGCAGGGAGATTTTGTGAAGCTTACATCTGTAGATACAGATGCTAAGACGGTTGTAATTTCTGATGAAGAGCTTGGAGAGATCAAGCATACTCCGAAGCAGACTCTTAAGCCGGATATAGAAACTCTGGAAAAAGAACTGAATGAGACAAACTACGATGATGATGACGATTTCGAGTATGATAATAAGGAAGAGAGCTCGAAAGGCTCCAGAAAGAACCGGGATCGTGAACGAAGCAGAGAGCGGGAAGAGAGAGAAAGACGTATCAAAAAGCAGAAAAGAGGCGTCAGTGTAGCTGGAAGTATTATTGCTCTGATCATAGGTGCCGCAGTTCTGATCGCGGTAATTCTTGTTGTGGGAAAGGCAGCAGGTCTGATCGGAGACAGCAAGGATTCTTCTTTGGATCAGCAGAATCAGCAGGCACAGGTTACCCAGGCTGCTGACGAAGATGATGGTATGGTACCAGTACCTGATCTTATCGGTAAGACAGAGGCTGAGGCACAGGAACTTTGCGCTTCTGTAAATATCGGAATGACCTACAAAGGTGAAGAGGCTTCCACACAGGAAAAAGGCAAGATTTCTTCACAGGATCCTGTACAGGGAACAAAGGTAGCTAAAAATTCAACTGTTAACTATTATTTAAGTAAAGGTTCTGAGTCCGTTACCCTTACAGATATGTTCGGTCAGAATGGCGCTTTGGCGCAGGAAACTCTGGAAAGCCAGGGCTTAACGGTTCAGATCAATAAGATTTACCCGGATGAAAGTCAGTCTTCTATGGTAGACATTGGATGTGTCCTTGATACTGAGCCTGCAGCAGGAACTACTGTCAAGGCAGGCGATACAGTTACTCTTACCATCAGCCGTGGTATTAATTATGGTGACAGTGTACAGGTGCCAGATGTAACCGGAATGGAGAAGAATGATGCAATTGCCAAGCTTGGCAAATTCATTAATATTAATGTGGAAATGCAGATGAGCACAGACGTTGCAGAGGGAACTGTTATCTCTCAGGATCCTATAGGATATACAGATGACAACCCGGTATATGCAGATCCGGATAACGATACGATCACTCTTATTGTAAGCAGTGGAAGTCAGGATACTTCTTCACAGAATACTGAGGATCAGAGTTCCTCTGATACTACTGCAGCAGTAGCAAATGGCGAAGTATGGAAATGTACACAGAAACTGAAGACGCCTATCGGATATAATGGAGGTCTGATCAGACTGGAGCTTGTTCAGAATGTAGGCGGCGCTCCAAAAGCAAGCTCTGTGGTAGAAGGACAGCAGCTTACTTTCCCATATCAGCTGGATATTACAGGTGCACCAGGAGTTGCTGAGGGTACTTTATATCTGTCTGAGCAGCAATCTGATGGAAGCTATCAGGAACTTGGCCATTATCCTCTTACTTTTGAGAAGGTTGAGTAATCCATGCAGGGAAAGATCATTAAAGGAATTGCAGGTTTCTATTATATCTATGCGGAAGACGGCAATATTTACGAATGTAAGGCAAAAGGAATTTTTCGAAAGGATAATTTCAAGCCTCTGGTAGGTGATAATGTGGAGATTACCGTTTTGAATGAGGAGGAGAAGGAAGGCAGTGTAACTTCCATTCTTCCCCGTCGCAATTCACTTATCCGTCCTGCTGTTGCCAACGTAGATCAGGCATTTTTGATTTTTGCCATGGAGAATCCAAAGCCTAACTTTCTTCTTCTGGACCGCTTTCTGATTATGATGAAGCAGCAGGAAATTCCTGCAGTTATCTGCTTCAATAAGAAAGATGTGGGAGAGAAGGAAGAAATGGAAAAGCTTTACGAAATCTACACTGGATGTGGATATCGTGTAGTGCTTTCCAGTACCTATGAGGGAGAGGGAATGGACGAGATCCATGAGATACTGAAGGGAAAAACAACAGTAGTTGCAGGACCTTCCGGTGTGGGGAAATCTTCCATTACCAACTGTATGCAGGGTGAAGTGCAGATGGAGACTGGTGAGATCAGCAAAAAACTGAAGCGCGGCAAGCATACCACCAGACATTCCCAGGTAATCCCGGTGGAGAAGAATACTTTCCTGGTGGATACTCCGGGATTTTCTTCTTTGTATCTTACCGATATGAAGGAAGAGGAGCTTCGGGATTACTTCCCGGAATTTGTAATGTATGAGCCGCAATGCCGGTTTCAGGGGTGTATGCACATTCATGAACCGGGCTGTGCAGTGAAGAAAGCTCTGTCTGAAGGTAAAATTAGTCAGCAGCGGTATGACAACTATCTGGCTTTATATGAGGAATTAAAAGAGAAAAGGAGATACTAAAACTATGTATCAGCTATGCCCTTCCATTTTATCAGCGGATTTTAACCGTCTGGGCGAACAGATTAAAATTCTTGAAAACGAAGGAGTTGAATGGCTCCATATTGATGTTATGGATGGAGATTTTGTACCGAGCATTTCCTTTGGTATGCCGGTGATCAAATCCATCCGTAAAGAATCCAAGATGTTTTTTGATGTTCATCTTATGGTGACAGAGCCGGAAAGATACATTCAGGATTTTGTAAATTGTGGTGCGGATTCCATCACCGTTCATGCTGAGGCATGTGAGGATCTGGAACGTACTATAGAGCGTATCAAGGATGCAGGAGTGAAAGTTGGTGTTTCCATCAAGCCTGCAACTCCGGTAAATGATATCAGCCATATGCTTGAGGATGTGGATATGGTTTTGGTAATGACTGTTCAGCCTGGCTTTGGCGGACAGAAATATATGGACGAGTGTACAGAGAAGATTCAGGAACTGAGAGAACTGATCGACAAAGAGAATCTGAATGTGGATATTGAGGTTGACGGTGGAATCAATGAAGGTACCATAGAGACTGTTATGAAAGCTGGTGCCAATATCTTTGTTGCCGGATCCTGGGTATTCGGCGGTGATATTGCCCAGAATGTCCGCCATATTCAGAAACAGATCGAAGAGATTGGTGACAGGATTGAGTGAGAGATAGAATGATAGATACAGTAATCGTAAGCGGGGGCATGATCCAGAAAGATTTTGCCCTCGATTTTATAAGAAAAATAGAAGAAGAGCGAAAAGGCAAGAAGCTGCTTTTGCTGGCGGCTGACAGAGGACTGGATTTCTTTCTGGAAACAGGTCTTGTCCCGGATATTGTGGACGGTGATTTTGACAGTTTATCAGGTGCTGGAAAGGCATATCTGGAGAGTCTTGACCATACAGAAATTGTCAGACTGAATCCTGAAAAGGATGATACAGATACCCAGTCTACTTTAAATCTGGCAATAAGAAGAGGGGCAAAGAATATTCTTATTCTTGGCGCAACTGGTGGAAGACTAGATCATTTTATTGGAAACATGGGACTTTTGGGATATGGCAGACAAAAGGGTGTCAATGTGATCCTGGCAGATGCTCAGAATTACATCTGTCTTGTGGAAAATGGCTATATTATTCGAAAAGACAGTCAGTTCGGAAAATATATTTCTTTTTTCGCAGCCGGTGAAACGGTTGAAGGTCTTACTTTGAAGGGGTTTAAATACCCATTGGATCATTACCGCCTTACTACAGATAACTGTGGCCGCACCGTTAGCAACGAGATCCAGGAAGAAAAGGCCAAGGTACTCTACGAAAAAGGCAGTCTTCTTATGATCATGTCCAGAGATTTGAAATAAATGATGTATTACAAAAGAGAAACACTTCATATTCAATTGGAAATATGAGGTGTTTTTTCAAATTTATCAGATTGTCCAGAGCTTTTGTCTTGATGGAAAGAGTTGGGTATGCTAAAATAAAAAGATGTATAGAGAAGACAATATGGGGCCGGAAATATATCATATTTTTATTGTTTGTGGTATAATAGCAAAAGAATGGCGTAAAGAAATGTCAAACGCCCCTAAAAATAAGGAGAAATAGGATAAAATGAAATTAGGTATCGTAATTTA
>NZ_JAQDKY010000014.1:65419-76974 GCF_027662325.1 Blautia faecis
TGCTTTAAGGAACTATGTAACAAATTGGAGATAGACAGAGATATCCACCTCACCAAAAGCGGTCAACAGAAGGGGCTATGTCTCCATTCGCTCAGACATACCGCAGACACGATGGCAAATACTGCTAAAAATGCAAATGTAGTAAATACTGCATTGAAAATGGGACACAAAGCTATTAGCGTAGAGAATGTATATACACATGCAACGGAAGAAGGACTCAGTAGCGTTATGACACCATCGCAGGCAGTGCTTGATGAATATAAGACGGATTCTGTAAATGTTGCCAATGATGATGAACTATATAAAATGTATCTCAAACTGAAAGAAAAATTTGAATAATAAAGGAGAAGGATGAAGTCTGGGTTGATGTAAACACAATGAAATTAGGTATCGTAATTTACAGTCCTTTTTCATGTATTCTCCCGCAAAATGTCGAAAGGCGTTAAATGCTGATAGCTAGGGCATTTAGCGGACTTTTGGATAAGATGTAAGACTTTATAAATTTGCATAGTTTATAAAAAAATGGCCCACCAAATGGCCCACTAAATAAGCGAAGAGCTTCGATACAAAATAAGGCAGGGAACACTCGTGAGTTTGGAGTGTTCCTTGTTTTTGATTTAGATTAAAAGAGTTGTATTGTGACATTTTGATTTGTTTTTTGTGTATATATTTTGCAAATTAAAAGAGCTTATGCTATACTACACAACAGAAAAAGCAAGATCTGTGGTGATAATATGGTTTACGATGTTATGGTTAGTTATTAGCATAGATCGAGAAATTTGTGAGGTGAAGGAAAAATGGCAGACATTAAATATGATATTGTAGAAGAAATCGGAGTTCTTTCTGAAAATGCTAAAGGGTGGAGAAAAGAAATTAATAGGATTTCCTGGAATGGAGCAACTCCAAAATATGATATCAGGGATTGGGCTCCGGAACATGAAAAGATGAGTAAGGGAATTACCTTATCACGGGAAGAAGTGGAAGAATTATATAAAGTTTTGGGAAAAGCTCTTGGAAAATAATAATTGAAACTTTTGAAAATTCTATAAATAAAAAACACACTATAAAAAATCACTATACTCATCAAGTGTAAGGAGGATAGTGATTTTTTTAGTTCGCTAATGTATTTTATTTACTTTTGGGAAGAAACGTGAATTCATTGATAAATCAGTTGTGGGTGCTCTTCCGATGGAACATATCCCAACATAGCAGAAATCGTCTGTGCAGTTTTATGCAAAAGAGGGATTGTCCTGATAAGAAAATTTTCATCCATTCGTACAGTTAACGTAGAAATACTAATAGCTGCTATAGCTCTATTATCTGCATCTCGAACTACATCAGCAATACAGCCAATTCCCATTTCGTGCTCTTCATTATCAACGGCATATCCACGCTTACGAGTTTCTTCCAGTTCTTTTAGTAGTATGTGGAAATCTGTAATAGTATTTGGAGTGAATTTTAGGTCAGTTTACAAGGAACTACATGCAGACCACGAAACGGGGGCTGCTGACAACAAATAAAGGCTGAGTATCAAGCACCGGGAAAGTGCGAGATATTCAGCCTGTTTTGTTGTCCGGGGTTTCCAAAGGGGCTTGCCCCTTGGCACACGACTTTGCTTGCAAAGTGTAGTGTGTTATACGCTCTGTCGGCGTTGCTGCGAAAATAAGGTTGCCGCCGGGGAGGGCAAAGGCGTTTGAAGCAGCAGGAAAACAGGGTTGTGATTGCGTGACGTGGAGCCGCAAGCGCAGGACTGGTTTCATCAGCAGACAGGGCGTATATGAAAGTCCCCGTTCCTCGTTCTACACCGAACTTGTGGACACACTCCCGTAAAAACTGAAATTTTAGACTATTTGTAAATAAACCTTTATATTATCCCAAGTGAAATTTTTAATTCTAATATGCGTAAAACAGATTCATCGATTCGTTCCTCTGTAATTTCTCCCTGTTTGACTGCTTCAAGTATGGCTGGAATTTGCACCTCAAAATCTGTGCAGCATAACATATCATTTCCTGCCTTCACAGCTTGAACTGCAATTTTTGTGTCTTCTGCAAAATTGCGCACACCATCCATAGCTAAGTCATCTGTAATAATAACTCCAGTAAATTTTAATTCTTCCCGCAGGATTTTGTGTACCTGTGAAGACAGCGAAGCAGGGGTTTGACTATCCATGCAGGATACCACATTATGAGAAACTAATACCATATTGGCTCCAGAATCAATTCCTGCTTGAAACGGCAAGAAATCTGAGTTCAAAAATGTTTCATAGGTGCGATTATCATAAGCAATACCTGTATGTGTATCCACATTATTTCCGTACCCGGGGAAATGCTTTAGGACGCTCCCCATACCTTCTTGAAACATGGTTTGCACAACTAAGTGGACATAAGCGGCAGTTTGCTCTGCGTTCTGTCCAAAACTCCGGTCATAAATAAAATCCTCTGGATTTTGCGAAACATCGCAGATTGGGGCAAAGTTCAAATTAATCCCCAAACTATTCAATAATTCACATTTTTCTTGTGTGTCACTTTGAATCAAATCAAAGCCACCTTCAGCATAGAGTTCTTGAGGGGACCAGAAAGGCACAGCTCGCAAATTAGGGTTTGTGCTAACACGGTTGACAGTGCCTCCTTCTTCATCTACTCCGATAAACATGGGGATTTTTGCTGCACTTTGGTAACTTTGAATATTCTGGATAATTTCATCTCTTGTTTTTCCAGAAAAGTCTCGGCTAAAAAGAATATAACCTCCAAGATTATACTCCTTTACCTTCTGTACGCTATTTATTTCGGGACAGCGTGCAATAAACATCTGTCCAACTTTTTCTTCCAGCGTCATTGCATTTAGAATTTCTTGTGCTTTCTGTGTCACGGAAGCAGAAGGGGGACTTGGCTCTGTTTCACCAGTTGTTGGTTCAGGATTTTCGGTATTCAAACTGGAATCCGTAACCGTAATGGAAAGTAATTCAACCTCTTGTACAGATGCATTCAAATCCAATTTGCCATGATATGAAACTGTCACTGGATTCCCAATCACTATTCCTGTCTCACCAGTTGAAATATTTACACCTTCTGTTCCAAAATAATATTCACGATTATCCTCACCTTGAACAGTTAGAGTATTCATTGTTGCATCTTTTACAGTTCCTCGAAGCTCTTGTGCAGGTTCAGTTGTACTTGAATTTCCAATAATTTCTATTGTTGCCTCAGACGAGTTTTCCAACAAAATATTATTTACTTTATGCAAACTGGCTATCGCAATGCCTGCACATACAAGAAGCAAGATAATCACACTAAAAATAAGCACTTTATTCCTTTTTTCTTTTTTTACCCGTCTCATGTAATCCTCCTGATTGTTTTATAAAACTACATATATTTTTCTGCAATTATTTTCCTACCTGCTCCATCATCCTCTTTGCCAACTGCCGGAACTGTTCCGCCGTTTCCTCGTCCATCGGAAGAAACTTCCCAATCTGTCCGGCAATCATAGCAGTTACATCGTCCATAGAAAGCAGCTCCTGCTGGTGGTCTTTCATGGTTTCCTGCATGGTTTGGAACATAGCGGCGGTCACAGCTTCTCCTGGCTGTTCTCTGTTGTCCATATCTTTCTTAATATCTCGCAGGATAGCAAGAAATACATTCTTGATTTTTTCAATTTCCGCTTCATGTTCTCCCATCTTCTGTGCGTTCAGAAGTTGCAAATCCTGTTTTGCTTCTGCCCGATGTTCCGGGTGTTCTTTCATCAGATCGGACAAGGAAGCCGTTGCCAGTTCAATCAGCTGATTTCGTGCCATGATACCCTTTGCCGCTGTGTCTTGAAAATAAATCCGTATCAAATCCATCAGTTTCGGGAAGTTCCTGTGTTCCAACAGACGGTTAAGGATTTGCACATCGACTGTACCTGCCACAAGCCCTCTCACAGCTCCCTCGGACAATCCTAATTCAGAAATATCATAACTTTTACGGACACTCAAGGTGGACAAGCCTAATATGTAGTCCGTTGATACCTTAAATTCCTTTGCCACGCCTATGAGAATATCGCTGCTGACCGTCTTTGTTTCCCCACTGACAATGCGGCTCAACTGGGAAGCAGATACGCCTATCTTCTCCGCAAGTTGCTTTTGAGAAATATGATTGCCGTTGCACAAATCAGAAATCCTTTGTCCGGGTGTTCCGGATAAAGCCATACACAGCACCTCCTTTTCCTATTTCCCATTATACAAGAAAATTGCAGAACTGCAATTTTGAAATTGAATATTGCCCTAAAATGCAATTCTCGCAAGATTCCGGGAATTGCATTTTTTTCGTGTAGACTTAGGGTAGTTCATCGATGAGCTGCACCTTGAAAAATGAATGACCATCCGAAAAGGAATACCCCGGCAGGGGAAGCACCGCAACGAGCCACTTCGGGACAAAATGTCCCGAAGTCCGGGGAGCGTGCCAACGCTGGAACACGCCGCAGGAATGGGGCAGGAAGCCTTTTCGGGGAGAACGGCAAAGGAAAAATGGAGGGAACACATGAGAGAGAACCCATATAAACAACTGCCGCCCATAGAGCGCAAGCCGGACGGCTCCCTTTACCGCATGACACCGACACAGAGGAAACAGGCAAACGCCCTGATCCGCCGGGAGTGCTGCTGTTATGAGGACGGGAACTGTATGTTCCTTGACGATGGAGACATCCACGCCTGCCCCCAGACCATTTCTTTCTCGGTCTGCTGCAAGTGGTTCCGCTGGTCGGTCTTGCCGCAAATCGGAACGCTGGAAGCGGAGGTTTTCCGGGATAAGGAGCTAAAACGCTGTGCGGTCTGCGGCAGAGTGTTCGTCCCAAAGTCCAACCGGGCGAAATACTGTCCCGACTGCGCCGCCAGAGTTCACAGGCGGCAGAAAACAGAAAGTGAACGGAAAAGGAGGTCTTGTGTGGACAGTTAGGGGCTGAAAAGTCCTTGATTTACAAGGCTTTACAAGCACAGAACAGGGGTAGGCAATAGAAACTACCGTCTGCCCCCGGAAACAGGCTTCTAACCGTCCACAAAACACGATATGACAAACACCATTTATATCCATCAGCCGGAAAAGGTGGTCAGCTTTATCCGGCTTCCCAATTTCCTCTTTGAAGCCCACACATTCACACCCCTGTCCAACGAAGCAAAGGTACTGTACGCCTTTATCCTGCGCTGGACAGACCTGTCCCGGAAAAACGGCTGGGCGGACGAATATGGGCGCATTTACCTCTACTATCCCATCAATGAGGTAGTGGAACTGCTCCACTGCGGGCGGCAGAAGGCGGTCAACACCCTGCGAGAGCTGCAATATGCCGGACTGGTGGAGATCCAGAAGCAGGGCTGTGGAAAACCCAACCGCATTTACCCCAAATCCTATGAAGCGGTTCCAAACACCGACTTCAAGAAATCCGGTTATGGTACGCCGGAGGACTGAAAACCGCACTCCACAAGTACGATAATCAATCCTCTTGAAGTACGAAAAACGGACGGTATATAGAAATACAGAGATTAAAACGATTTTATTTATATCTTATCCATTCCTATCCTATCTGAGATATTTTCTGCGGGATTTTCCTGTGGAAAAGTCCCGGAAAAGAACGGAATGGGGAAAGGAGTTTCATGGCACAACACGCAATCTTGCGATTTGAAAAACACAAAGGCAATCCGGCAAGACCGCTGGAAGCCCATCACGAACGGCAAAAGGAACAGTACGCCAGCAATCCCGACATTGACACAAGCCGGAGTAAATACAACTTCCATATCGTCAAGCCGGAGAGCCGCTATTACCATTTCATTCAGAGCCGCATTGAACAAGCCGGATGCCGCACCCGCAAGGATAGCACACGCTTTGTCGATACGCTGATAACCGCCAGCCCGGAGTTTTTCAAGAAAAAATCCCCAAAGGAGATACAGGCGTTTTTCCAGAGGGCGGCTGATTTCTTAATCGGGCGGGTAGGGAAAGGTACACATGGACGAGAAAACGCCCCACCTGCATTTGGTCTTTGTCCCGCTGACAGAGGACAACCGCCTGTGTGCAAAGGAGATTATTGGGAATAGAGCCAACCTCACAAAATGGCAGGACGATTTTCACGCCTATATGGTGGAGAAATATCCCGACTTGGAGTGTGGGGAAAGTGCCAGCAAGACAGGCAGGAAGCATATCCCCACCCGTTTGTTTAAGCAGGCGGTCAATCTCTCCAAACAGGCAAGAGCCATTGAAGCCACGCTGGACGGTATTACCCCGTTCAATGCCGGAAAGAAGAAAGAGGAAGCCCTCTCCCTGCTGAAAAAGTGGTTTCCGCAGATGGAGAACTTCTCCGGACAGTTCAAAAAATACAAGGTCACGATAAACGACCTTTTGGCAGAAAATGAACAGTTGGAAGCCAGAGCCAAAGCCAGCGAAAAAGGCAAGATGAAAGATACGATGGAACGGGCAAAGCTGGAAAGCGAGCTGAAAGACATTCAGCGGCTGGTAGACCGTATCCCGCCGGAGGTGCTGGCAGAACTGAAACGGCAGCAGCGGCACACAAGGGAATGGTGATCGATGACAGAAAACATTTCACGCCGCGGTATGACGGCACTGCACTTTGAAAATTAAATACGGAGGTACTATGGAGCATATCAGATACAAGAAAGAAACCGAAGTCGTGACTTTTCAGGGAAAGGAAATCACGCTGGAAAATCTCTCCCCGGTGTTCATGCCGGAGCAGGAAGCGGCAAAACGCCGGGAGCTGGAACAGCAGCTTTATGAGGTGTTCCGCAAGTATGCCGACAAACGGCAGAGTGAGGAAGCCGGGGCATAAGGTTTTCCAAAGCCATCGTTGATTTGCGGGGCTGCTGACGGTATAATAAAGGTGTCAGCAGCTCCGTTTCTTTTTTAAGAAAAGGAGCGACAATATGAATAATCGAATAGACGCAATCTATGCAAGACAATCGGTAGACAAAAAGGACAGCATTTCCATTGAAAGCCAGATTGAATTTTGCAAATACGAGTTGAAAGGCGGTAACTGCAAGGAATACACAGACAAAGGGTACAGCGGCAAGAATACAGACCGTCCGAAGTTTCAAGAACTGGTGCGGGACATCAAGCGGGGCTTAGTTGCAAAGGTCGTGGTTTACAAGCTCGACCGTATCAGCCGTTCCATTCTGGACTTTGCCAACATGATGGAGCTGTTCCAGCAGTACAATGTAGAGTTTGTGTCCTCTACGGAAAAGTTTGATACCTCCACCCCGATGGGGCGGGCGATGTTAAATATCTGTATCGTGTTCGCCCAGCTTGAGAGGGAAACCATACAGAAGCGAGTAACGGACGCTTACTATTCCCGCAGCCAGCGAGGTTTCAAGATGGGTGGGAAAGCCCCTTACGGCTTCCATACAGAGCCGATTAAGATGGACGGTATCAATACAAAAAAGCTGGTGGTAAATCCAGACGAAGCGGCAAATATCCGGCTGATGTTTGAGATGTATGCTTAGCCCACAACCTCCTACGGGGACATTACCCGGTACTTTGCCGAACAGGGGATTTTGTTCCATGGCAAAGAGCTGATACGCCCCACGCTGGCGCAGATGTTACGCAATCCTGTCTATGTGCAGGCAGACCTTGATGTGTATGAGTTTTTCAAAAGTCAAGGGACGGTCATTGTCAATGACGCTGCCGATTTTACTGGCATGAACGGCTGCTATCTGTATCAAGGGCGGGATGTGAAGCCCAGCAAAAAGAACGACTTGAAAGACCAAATGCTGGTACTGGCTCCCCATGAGGGCATTGTCCCCTCTGACATCTGGCTGACCTGCCGCAAGAAGCTGATGAACAACATGAAAATCCAGTCTGCCCGGAAAGCCACCCATACATGGCTGGCGGGAAAAATCAAGTGCGGGAACTGCGGGTATGCCCTTATGAGTATCTTCAATTCCTCCGGCAAGTAATACCTTCGCTGTACGAAACGGCTGGACAATAAAAGCTGTGCCGGGTGCGGGAAAATCATCACTTCGGAGCTGGAAGCGGTTGTTTATCAGCAGATGGTAAAGAAACTGGCAAGCTACAAGACTCTGACAGGCAGAAAGAAAGCGGCAAAGGCAAACCCGAAAATTGCAGCACTGCAAGTGGAGCTTGCCCATGTGGACAGCGAGATTGAAAAGCTGGTGGACAGTCTGACGGGTGCAAACAATGTCCTGCTCTCCTATGTGAATGTGAAGATAGCGGAACTGGACGGGCGCAAGCAGGAACTTCTGGCGAGGATAGCGGAGCTGACGGTGGAAGCCATCAGCCCGGAACAGGTCAGCCAAATTTCCGGCTACCTCGACACTTGGGAGAATGTATCCTTTGACGACAAGCGGCGGGTGGTGGACTTGATGATTACCACCACAGCCGCTACAAGCGACAGCTTGAACATCACATGGAAAATCTGACGGGCGGAACCCCCGTCAGATACCTACCCTGTGTAGTCCCTTGTAAACTGTACTTTTGTATTTCGTAAACTACAAATAAATAGCTAAATTTAGCTAATGTGTCCAAGCGAGAAGTGATTTAACGCCTCTAAACACAATGAAAATTAGTAATAAAGCGTTAAATTTGAATGAAAATTTAATTATTGACTGGATAATGCTTTTTAAATATAATAGTAGCACAAAATGAAGAAAAAGAAAGTGGAATTTTTAATGAGAAAGAATAAAGGTTTTACTCTTGCTGAACTTTTGATCGTGGTTGCTGTTATCAGTGTATTGGTAGCAATTTCTATCCCAATATTCAGCTCGCAGTTGCATAAAGCAAAGGTGGCAACAGACTGGGCTAATTTGAGATCTTATTATGCAGAAATACAGGCAGATTACATTTCCACTGGTGAGTATAATCTTAAAATTAAAGTAGATTGGTCTGAGAATTCCAGCTATGATTGGCATTCTGTAACACTTTTGAATGGCCAAAAAATTGAAATGAAGACTGGAATCTGTGCGGTTAGTTTTACTGAAGGTTCTGGATATTCGATAGAATATGACTGCAATAAACGTGATACGGAATGCCATTTAAGTTTGCCGGCAAAATAGATCCCTATAAAAATAAACAAAGAGTTCTAATATAAACTGTTACAGGGAACACTCACAAGCTAGAGTGTTCCTGCTTTTTCTTATATATCGGAAGTACGTAATAATTCTGCCGTTTCACCAGAAATGTATTTTCTCGGGTTCGGAAAGAAGTTTTCGCCACAGCGCTTAAAACTTTTTTGTGATATTGTGATTGGCGATAAATCAAGCTCATTGAAATAGCGCATATGGCTTTTCAGGTATGTGTAGTCAAAACCATTTTTTGAAATATCGAGTCCGCTCTTTGGTGCGTTGACAACTTTTAGAATTTCTAATAATTCCTTTTTTATACGTGGCTTATAGTCACTTTCTTTAATAATGTCTCTTGCATCGTCATAAAGCCAGAAGTCTCCAGTTCCATACATTGATTCTAAACGTTTGCAAAGTGTTGTATATGGGTGCGTGTTAGAACCATTTAGAAGAAGTGCTTCATCATTGCCGCAATGGATTTTCTTTTTATTAATTCGTAATTGTGATCGGTATTCCCGAAGTTCTATTCTTATTTGTCCGGTAGCATTTTCTATCTCAGAAACATGTTCGGATGGAATAATACCATTTTCTTGTCTGGTAATTTCATCAAGTAACTGGTTGAGTTTTAAATATATGGAAAGCTGATAACTTTTACAGGTTATTGTGATTGCATTTGGTTCTGGAATATACCGGTGTTGTGTATTGCTTAATATTTTTTCTAATTTAAAAGGATAAGGAATTAGAGCTTTTCTTAATAGGCGCATATATTCTTCAGCTAGTTCTTGTTCAATAAACCAAAGGTTGCAACAGTAATCAATTCGCTGAAATTTCCCGTCAGTCAGTTGCTCCTTGTAGGGGCTGCATAAATCATGTATGGCAGTATCAAGAATATCTGGAAGTTGAGAAAGCTGTTCTTTGGCAATAATATGTGTGCGTGGTTGCGATGTTTGCCCGGTAAGAATTCGTGGATTAATGGTGAATTTGATCTTATATTCGTGATAGTCCCTGTCTGGAATCATGCAATCTATAAATTCTATACGATTGAAGCCGAGAGGGTGCAATGTTCGGGTCGTATATTTTTCACATTTTTTGTGTTTGTGTTTTGTAAAGATGCAATTTCGATTTTGAACTAGGTATTGAAAAAGTCCGTAGTATGTTTGGAAACTACATCTATATCTATATGTAAGTGTATGAATAGAAAGAATTTCGATTTTTGTAGTGTTTGTGTCTGGCATTTTTATGTCTCCTTTGCTCCTTTTTTATCGCATATTCGAATTTGCGACGATATATTCCCAGTGCGTTGTACTGCAATGGGAGAATTTTGTGGCACATAAAATAGAGTTTTTGTTACCCTTATATATACCGCATTACACTATTGTTATACAAAAATAGTTTTTAATATATAGCTGACGACAAACAGTCAGATAAGAATATTTTGGAAGGAGATTGTGCTATGTTTGAAGCAATACCAGAGATATTGACATTGAAACAGGGACAGGAGGTTTTGCATATTGGAAGAACTACAATCTTGAATATGATAAAACAGAAAGAGCTAAAGGCTTTTAAGGTTCGGGGAAGATGGCGAATACGTAAGAAAGACTTGGAAATGTATTTGTCACAGGTAGATAAAGAGTGAATGGATTTACGATAGGGCATCTGGATTGAACTAGATGCCCTATTGAATTTAGTATTAAACAAACTGCTTATAAAGAGATTTGCTTAATAATACTTTTAGATTAGGCACATTAGTACTGTATATCTCAAAGTTTATCAGCAACCAGGGTTAGTGCTTTCATAATATTAACAAATTTACGATACTGGACATCACCTTTAGACTTCACTTCGGAGATGAGTGCCGTTATTTCTGAATCCGTTTCGGAGATTTCATCAAGTAATAGATAATCAATACTGATATTCAAAACTGAACAAATGGAGACTAGCGTCTCCAGAGACATAGCTCTGGTTCCTCTTTCGATGTGACCGAGAAAGGCTGTGGAGATTCCTGTTAATTCTGCCAGTTGCTCCTGGGAGTAGGAATGGGCAATGCGTGATTGTCGTATCTTCTGACCGATTTCTGTATAATCAATAGATCTCATAAAAAACCTCCTTGTAATAATGATTATGCAATCAAAAGATTAAAAGACAAATGCACTAAAAGAATTATATATTGACTAATAGAAGCAATAGAAATATAATAAAAAAGACATATTATTTCTTGTTGGAGTAGGTTAAAAATACCAAGAAATATACGTGCCGATAGTTATATCATTTGAAATGTATGTTGTTGACATAGCAAAAATGTCATGAATTTTAAACTTTTTTATACTAGGGGGGAAAGTTATATGGCAAAGTGTATGTTGTTTGGTGAGAAGTTTACAATTCCTGATTCATATATACGAGATTATATTATGGACAGACGAGATTGGGAAGCTTGTGAAGCAGCCAAAAAAGAATTTAACACATGGTATAAAAAATGTTCAGGTATAGCTGAAGTGATGAAGGAAT
>NZ_JAQDKY010000014.1:77050-79526 GCF_027662325.1 Blautia faecis
GGCTGCATAAATCATGTATGGCAGTATCAAGAATATCTGGAAGTTGAGAAAGCTGTTCTTTGGCAATAATATGTGTGCGTGGTTGCGATGTTTGCCCGGTAAGAATTCGTGGATTAATGGTGAATTTGATCTTATATTCGTGATAGTCCCTGTCTGGAATCATGCAATCTATAAATTCTATACGATTGAAGCCGAGAGGGTGCAATGTTCGGGTCGTATATTTTTCACATTTTTTGTGTTTGTGTTTTGTAAAGATGCAATTTCGATTTTGAACTAGGTATTGAAAAAGTCCGTAGTATGTTTGGAAACTACATCTATATCTATATGTAAGTGTATGAATAGAAAGAATTTCGATTTTTGTAGTGTTTGTGTCTGGCATTTTTATGTCTCCTTTGCTCCTTTTTTATCGCATATTCGAATTTGCGACGATATATTCCCAGTGCGTTGTACTGCAATGGGAGAATTTTGTGGCACATAAAATAGAGTTTTTGTTACCCTTATATATACCGCATTACACTATTGTTATACAAAAATAGTTTTTAATATATAGCTGACGACAAACAGTCAGATAAGAATATTTTGGAAGGAGATTGTGCTATGTTTGAAGCAATACCAGAGATATTGACATTGAAACAGGGACAGGAGGTTTTGCATATTGGAAGAACTACAATCTTGAATATGATAAAACAGAAAGAGCTAAAGGCTTTTAAGGTTCGGGGAAGATGGCGAATACGTAAGAAAGACTTGGAAATGTATTTGTCACAGGTAGATAAAGAGTGAATGGATTTACGATAGGGCATCTGGATTGAACTAGATGCCCTATTGAAGTTTGAACTAAACAAATTGTTGATAAGAAGATTGGATTAGTAATATTTCTAGGATTTGGCGTATTTGCGGTGTGTACCTTAAAGCTTATCAGCGACCAGAGTCAAGGCTTTCATTATATTAACAAATTTACGATACTGGACGTCGCCTTTGGACTTCACTTCAGAGACAAGCGCCGTTATTTCGGAATCTGTTTCGGAGATTTCATCAAGCAGTAGATAATCAATACTGATATTCAAAACTGAACAAATGGAGACTAGCGTCTCCAGAGACATAGCTCTGGTTCCTCTTTCGATGTGACCGAGAAAGGCTGTGGAGATTCCTGTTAATTCTGCCAGTTGCTCCTGGGAGTAGGAATGGGCAATGCGTGATTGTCGTATCTTATGTCCAATCTCGGTATAATCAATTGATTTCATGGAAAATCCTCCTTTTAACAAAGATTATGCCCTTAAAAGATAAAAATACGAACGAACTAATAGAATTAAATATTGACTAATAGAATTATATGGAATATAATAAAAGAAAAATAAAGCAGGTGATAATATGGCGGTCCTAATATATATAATTGGCTTTATTATTTTTGTATTAATTCCATTACCAATTCAGATTTTGCTACTTTTGGTTGATGTAAGTTTTGGAGGAATTGGACCGGCGACAATTTTAATGGTGGTAGGAGTCGTGCTTGGAAGAATGAGTCGTGAATAAAAAAGGAGGAATCAGATATGGGATTATTCGACAAGCTTATTAAGGACATGACAGGAGGCAACAATGGAAACAGCAATTCGTACAGCAACTATAATAGCGGTTCTGTAAATATGCGACCAAAATCTATGTATCAGTGTAGATATTGCGGTATGCGCTATCAGACAAATGATACAAGATTTCTTCCACATGGCGGAACTGGTTGTAGAGCTCGTGGCATGGGAAATAACTATAAACCATTGGATCATGTATGGGAAAAAATAGGCTAGATGAAAGGGGACAGGATATGTTATATTCTGTCCCTTTATCATAGGGAGAACTACGAAAATAATGGATTATTATGAAATTCTCGAAATAAACAAAGGTGCATCAGAAGATGTAATAAAAGCTGCATATAAAGCATTGGCTAAAAAATATCATCCAGATAATAATAAAATGAATAGTGAACTTTGCGAAGAAAAATTAAAACAGCTGAATGAAGCTTATGAAGTTCTTTCTGATTCAGAAAAAAGAAAAAGATATGATGAAAGTATAAAGTATTCAGCAACGCAAGAAGAGAAGCCATATACTGCTGCTCAAAATGAGAATCCTGTGCCTGAACCTCCCAAGAAAAAGAGTTTTTGGAGAAGTATGGGAGAAGGTTTTTTATCTTATCTGGAAAAACAAAATCAAGAAATGGAGAATGCATATTATAGAGGATTAGAGCTTAGTGAAAATGCTTTAATACAGGAATTTAAATGTGCTAAAGGTGCTAAACGTTTTGGATATGCAAGGGCTATGGAACAGAAAGGATTGTTGGAAAAGGATAAAGATGATAAGTATGTGCCAACGAGCAAATTTTATTACTATAGATGACACGCACAATAAAAAATTGTATTGATGTAATATTTCTATGAAGGAGGAAACCAATTACATAACAAATAGTAACCTGTTATACGGAGCTGAAACG
>NZ_JAQDKY010000014.1:79536-83243 GCF_027662325.1 Blautia faecis
CTGACCGATTTCTGTATAATCAATAGATCTCATAAAAAACCTCCTTGTAATAATGATTATGCAATCAAAAGATTAAAAGACAAATGCACTAAAAGAATTATATATTGACTAATAGAAGCAATAGAAATATAATAAAAAAGACATATTATTTCTTGTTGGAGTAGGTTAAAAATACCAAGAAATATACGTGCCGATAGTTATATCATTTGAAATGTATGTTGTTGACATAGCAAAAATGTCATGAATTTTAAACTTTTTTATACTAGGGGGGAAAGTTATATGGCAAAGTGTATGTTGTTTGGTGAGAAGTTTACAATTCCTGATTCATATATACGAGATTATATTATGGACAGACGAGATTGGGAAGCTTGTGAAGCAGCCAAAAAAGAATTTAACACATGGTATAAAAAATGTTCAGGTATAGCTGAAGTGATGAAGGAATATGATGATATTGCTTTGGGACTTCTTGAAAAGTATGCAGTTACTCCACTTTTTAAACATTTATTAGCTTTAAATATTTATGACGTAAGTGAAGATATGTATATTCGGGACGTTGTAGATTATGACGAGATAACTACAGCACGAGAAGATATAGAGTATGAATTGGAAGATATTGATGATGACAAAGACGAATTGAGAGAGTATAGAGCTGCTAGAAAAGCAAACCGAGGCCGTTTTGTAGGAGGTGGTTTTGGAATATCAGGAGCTATTAAAGGTTCAATGAAAGCTGGCACACTAAATGCAGCCACTGGTATGATACATGGTTCCATAAATGCTGTAGGAAATCTGGGAAGTGCAGTTGGAGCATCTATAAAGAAGGCTGCATTATATAATGATGAAACAAGAGATACTTTATGTAATGGATTATATCGTGGTATAATTAAAACTTACCAAAATCATAAGCAGTTTGTAAATAATCATATTAAAGGCTTTTGTGAAGATGGATTTGATTCAGAAAAAGCACTTGCTTTGTTTGAGAATGCAAAGAAAATATCGGCTAAACGAGAGGAACTATTACTTGAAGCTATAAAGTATTCTCCAGAGGAAAAAATATTATCATATATATTTATTAACTATCCAAACGAAAGAGCGAATGTGTACCGAATTGGACAATTGCTTGAAATGGATTTCGGTAAATATGTTGAAGAGTCTTTTGCTAAGTCTTACACGGCAGACGCACAAAGAGATCCTGCTAAAGCAGAAGTAGTTAAAGCTAATATTGTTAATGAAATGAAAAGGTATGGTATCAAAACAAGTGCAACATTAACGCAGATAAATAGAGATATGCTTTTTAAGATAATTGCAAGACGTCAGTTTTTACCCGAAGATGGAATTAATGAGCAGGTTATTAAAGAGTATAGGGAGTATGATGCACCTGAAAATCTGAAAAAAGAGCTTGTTGCAAAATATGGATTTTGGGAATTGGCTAAGGAATATGGAGTTACGTACCCGGCAGAAGCAGCAGAGAAAATTCTTGAAAAATTTTATTCTGATAGGGCAAAGAGTGATGAGTCTGAAGCTTTAAAAGTTAAGAAAAAACTTCAGAAATTGATGAAAGAATTGTCCGTATCAGATAGTGCAACATTTAATCAGATTGAAAAAGATTGCATTAGACGGTTGTGTGGAAATATCGAATCAGCTGATGAAACAAGGTGTAAAGAGTTAAAACAAAAAATAACTGAATACAGTGCTTTGCAGAAAAATAAGCAGGAATTTTTAGATGCAGTACAGGCACGTATTGAAGCTATCTGGGCAAAAGAAGACGGAGAGATATTTGATAACTTATATATGGAGACAGACATATATGATCAAAACAAGATACAAGAAGCTATCAAGTTTGTTAAAGAGAAAGGACGTACATCTAACGCTGAAAAATATATAACAGCTTTGGAATCCTGTACTCCAGAGAATATAAAAAAGGCTAAAAAATATCGGGATAAAAATGCAAAAAATTTTAATACATTGGGAATTGTTCTATTAATTCTTGGAGTAGCTGGTGGTTTTATTTTAATGCCATTAGCGGTGCTTGTAGTACCGGGTATCATACTTATGGTAAGCTATAGACAGAAAAAGAAAATGTGGAAAATACTTACCATTGATGAAACTCAAATTCATAGTATGTTATTAACTGAAAGTGAGGCAGCTACTTCGAAGACAGTTCCTTCGGAGGCAACTGCTTTGGAGGCAACTACTTCGGAGTCACCTATTTCGGAGACAGTTCCTTCAGAGGCAGCTACTTCAGAGACTGCTACTTCGGAGACGGCTGCTTTAGAGACAGCTGCTTCAGAGACAGCCGCTTCGGAGACGGCTACTTCAGAGACAGTTGTTTCGGAGACTGCTACTTCGGAGATGGCTGTTTCAGAGACAGTCGCTTCGGAGGCAACTACTTCGGAGGCTGTTCTTTCGGAAAATGTTACTTCAACGGCTAAAACAGAAAATAATGACATAGAAATTAAAGAGTTTTCACCAGATACAGCAAATAATTCAGAAAAGAAAGCAGAGAATATAAGCAGTATAGAAAAAGATAAGTCTGAGAAGAAACGTCTGCAACAAGAAGAAAAACAACAGCGAACTGAAGAAAAGAAGGCACGAAAGGAAGAACGTAAAAAACTTAATGCAGCTAATGACACTGGAGTAGGAAATACAATTTATAAAGTCGTATTTTGGTGTTTATCATTGTTTTATTGGTTTATGGCTTTTGCCCTTATATCAAGTTCTGGGTTTATAATAAGTGGAATTTGCTTGGCAATTACAGGCGTTTTAATTAATCCGCAAGTAAGAAAATTTGTAGTGAAAAAAGGACACAAAGTTCAGAAGTGGGTTTTACCAATAATCGCAATTGTGGGATTTTTTATTGCAATGATGTTAGCATAATATGAAATTGAATAATAAGTATTTGTAGGAAATTCGCATAATAAAAAATTATACTCATGTATTATTTATGCGAAGGAGGAAAAGAAGAATTACATAATAGCAACCTGTTATACGGAGCTGAAACGTGAGTATGCGTTTCAGCTCTTTTTACTTTCATCAAGGAGAAATGAAATGTTAAACTACAAAGAATTCATGGAAGCATTAAAACAGACAATTTATTCACAGACAGGCTGGAAATCTGACTGTATGGGGAGTCTGACGGATGAAGGACCGACATCGGATACGGAATTGGAGATTCATTATATGAATACCGAAAGAGATGCATCTGTTATTTCTATCAGAGTTCCGGAACTGTATGCCAGATACCAGATTGGGGAAAGTATTACATCCATAGCGGATTCAGTTATCGGGACAATCCGTGAGGATGACAGATTCTGTCTGGCACAGGCGGTCAGTCAGTGCAAAAATTATGAGCTGGCAAAAGAGCATTTATTTATTAGTGCAGAAAGTATTTACAATGAGGAAGCCTTAAGTCAGTGCGTATATCAGACTGTCGGTGATATTGCAATTTGCCCCAACCTTAAACTGTTAGACCGAAACGGTAAGATGATCGGACTGAAAGTTGCCCCGGAATTTCTGAAATTATGGAAGACGGATGAAAACGAAGTAATAAAGGCGGCAGTGAGGAATTCATCAAAATTATATCCTGCCAGATATTACAACTTTCTGAAAGCCCTGTTTATGCAGGAGTATAAAGGGGAAGATTTCATGGAAGAGGACAGTTCTTCCGTCCTTCTGGAAGGAAATGGGGACAAGTGTATCAGCACCACCAT
>NZ_JAQDKY010000015.1:0-33312 GCF_027662325.1 Blautia faecis
AGTTATCAAGGTTGTTTCGCTGTTGTTTTCAAAACAGCCTGTTCATATTATCACATGTTCAAGTGTTTGTCAACAACTTTTTTTGAACTTCTTTTGATTGAGAAATTCAAAACGGAGAAGGAGGGATTTGAACCCTCGCGCCGCTATTAACGACCTACTCCCTTTCCAGGGGAGCCCCTTCGGCCAGCTTGGGTACTTCTCCAAATTGCCCTACTTACTAAGTAAGTTCTTCATTAAATCGTTTGCTCTCTTGCGACAGCTTGTTTAGTATAACTGATGTTTCTTTATTTGTCAAGCACTTTTTAATTTTATTTTTTTAAGTGTTTAACAAGCGGAGAGAGTGGGATTCGAACCCACGCGCCCTTGCGGACAAACGGTTTTCAAGACCGCCTCGTTATGACCACTTCGATATCTCTCCATATATAATAATCAAACCAAAAACGCTTTGCACATCAGGAGTTGTCCTTCACTCAAGAGGTTGTCTCTGTCAGTGCAAAACGTATTCTATCATTAAAACCTTTTTGTGTCAACAAGATTTTTTATTTTTTTCAAAAATTCATTCAATATCTCAAAAAAGCCTCTGCAATCGCCAGATCTTCTGGTGTAGTGATCTTGATATTCTGGTAGGATCCCTCCACAAGAAGGATCTTGGTTCCAGTCTCCTGCTCCACTACCATTGCATCATCTGTTACCCCTGTCATGTCCTTTTTGCGTATGCTTTCATAAGCTCCGCGAATCAGATCATATGAAAATATCTGAGGAGTCTGAATATTCCATACAATTTTACGATCTGGAGTCTCTTTAATATAGCCTGACGAGTCTGCCAGTTTCACAGTGTCCTTGGACGGCATGCCCATTACACACGCATTGGTTCGCTTCACGGCCTCATATCCTCTTTGAACCATCTCTTCTGTGATAAATGGTCTTGCACCGTCATGAATGTACACGTAATCTGTATCCTGACAGCATAATAGTCCTGCATACACAGAATCATAACGCTCTTTTCCTCCTGCTGTCACCTTGCGCACCTTGGAAAAGCCATATTTTTTTACAATTTCCTGCTCACAGTAAGAAATCATTTCTTCCCCCGTCACCAGAATAATATCCTGGATCAGCGGACTCTCCTGAAAACAATGCAGGGAATAATACAGAACCGGCTTCCCTCCTATTTCCAGAAACTGCTTCTGTATTTTGCTATGCATTCTTTTGCCCTGGCCTGCCGCCAGAACGATTGCCGTACATCTGCCCTGCTCCATTATCTCTCTCCCAGTTTCAGGTTAGGAACTGCATTTAAGTCCCATCCATGGCGTGTTCCTTTGATATATTCGTAATAAGCTGCCACGCCGATCATCGCCGCATTGTCTGTACAAAAAATAGGTGACGGACGATAGAACTTATAGCCCCTCTTTTCACAAGCCTTAGTCATAGCTTCTCTCAAAGCTCCGTTGGACGCAACTCCGCCTGCAATAGCAATCTTATCCATGTGATAATCTTTGGCAGCAAGCATTGTGTGCTCCACAAGTACGTCTACCACAGACTTCTGGAAAGAAGCCGCAAGGTCGGCACGATTGATCTCTTCGCCCTTCATCTGGGCATTGTTAATATAGTTCAATACAGCAGATTTCACGCCACTGAAGCTAAAATCATAAGGACAGTCTCCTAATTTTCCTTTCGGGAAAACAATGGCGTCCGGATTTCCCTCTCTTGCCAATTTATCTACCTTTGGTCCACCTGGATAACCCAATCCGATTGCACGGGCAACTTTATCAAAAGCTTCTCCCGCAGCATCATCTCTGGTGCGTCCCAGGATTTCAAATTCTCCATAGTCTTTTACGATTACAAGATGTGTGTGTCCGCCGGACACGATCAGACAAAGGAACGGCGGTTCCAGATCCGGATGTTCAATATAGTTGGCAGAAACATGTCCTTCTATATGATGCACTCCAACAAGAGGAAGCTTTTTCGCATATGCAATGGCCTTCGCCTCAGCTACGCCCACAAGAAGAGCACCTACCAGGCCAGGACCGTAAGTAACGCCAATTGCATCCAGATCATCCAGGGTCACATTTGCCTCGGAAAGTGCCTCTTCGATCACCTGATTGATTTTCTCAATATGTTTACGTGAAGCGATTTCCGGCACAACACCTCCATACAGAGTGTGAAGCGCAATCTGGGAAGAAATCACATTTGATAATATAGTCCTGCCGTTTTTTACTACAGAAGCCGCAGTTTCATCA
Organism: Blautia faecis; assembly: GCF_027662325.1. Classification (NCBI taxonomy): domain Bacteria; kingdom Bacillati; phylum Bacillota; class Clostridia; order Lachnospirales; family Lachnospiraceae; genus Blautia; species Blautia faecis. The sequence continues at coordinate 2,238 of NZ_JAQDKY010000015.1, forward strand.
CAGGAACTTTCTATTGCAAGAATGAATGTATCTTTCATTTTTTAATCCTCTTCGAAATTCATTTCCATTGTTTTTCCGTCTTTGCCAGGATAAGCTTTTGGGAAAATATCCCGCACCATGTCCATATATTCATCTGGACGGATCAGAGACGGACTGTAATGAGTCAGCCACATTTCCCCTGCATCAGCCTGCTTCGCCAGAGTAGCAGCTTCACGGAACGTCATATGCTTATAGCCTTTTGCCTTCTCCAGCTTGTCATCCTCGCCGTACATCCCTTCGCAGATAAAAAGGTCTGAGCCAGACGCATTTTTCAAAATTGACTCGGTGGGTCTGGTATCTGTAGTGTAAGTAACCTTCAGTCCCTTTCTCGCAGGTCCCAGAACCATATCCGGAGTATATGTCACATCATCGGCTTCAATAGTCTGGCCTTTCTGCAGAGGATTCCAGTATTTCAATGGGATTCCCTGCTCACGGGCACGCTCCGGGGAAAATTTCCCCTGACGGAGTATCTCCAGTGAATATCCATAACAAAGTACATTGTGGTTTACCTTAAAAGCCGTGATCCTGTAACCATTAATCTCAAATACCTGTTCAGGTCCGTTAATCTCGATAAATTTCAGTTCAAAAGGAAGCTCCGGTGCGATCACGCGAAGTGCGTTTACTACCCGCTCAAGACCTTTCGGACCAATCAAGGTAAGCGGTTCTGTGCGCTCTGCATTCCCCATTGTAAGAAGAAGACCAGGAAGTCCGCTGATGTGATCTCCGTGATAATGGGTAAAACAGATCACGTCAACAGGCTTAAAGCTCCATCCTTTTTCCTTAATTGCCACCTGAGTTCCTTCGCCGCAGTCAATAAGAAGACTGTGGCCGTTATACCGGGTCATCAGAGCAGTGAGCCATCTTCTTGGAAGTGGCATCATACCTCCGGTTCCCAGCAGACAAACATCTAACATATATTAAAATATCCTCTTTTCTTTATTCTCCAAAACGTGTTTTCCAAATGCTTTCCGAAGCAATCTTATAACAACATTTTTCAAACATGCTCCAGAGCAGGCTTGAAAAATGCTTTCTGCAAGATGTGCGTCACAATTTGTGGAAGATTTTGCCCGGATGAGGGCGCCGTAGTGGGCTACGGCAACCGAATTCGGGTGAAATCTACCGCAAAGTGGGGCGTGCAGATTGCGGAAATGATTTTTCAAACATGCTCTAGGAAAGTTTAACACAAGCAGTTTCCTAAAACAAGAGTCAGGTCTTCCCAATATGGAAAATCATTCAGAAATAATTAAAATGAAGCCGCTTGACAAACAGCTTACAATGTGTTTTTATAATTTGAACTTAACATTTGTTGCTGTTTTAAGCTCAGCAACAGAAAGGAATTATTATGATTTTCTGCAGCAAGCCTCAAAAATTCACCTGGCGAAACGCCATTACTCTGCTGCTTCTTCTGACAGCTGGCAGCATTCTCATCTTACTTCTGATACCTTCCGGTTCCTGGTTTGGCTCCGAGACAGACTGGTATTCCCAGCATGTAACCATTGCTGATTATATGAGAAAAAATTTTTATGCAACAGGAAGCCTGTTTCCGGACTTCACCGGACTTGGAGGCGGAACCAATTTCTTTTCCCTCTCCTACTACGGATTTATGCGCCCGGATGTACTGATTTCCTATCTTTTTCCCCATGTGGAAATGGAATGGTTTATTCAGGGATATGCAATATTTGAAATCCTGCTTGGAGGCGGACTTCTTTATTACTGGCTGCACAGGAAGGGTTTTTCGGATTTTACCAGCTTTGCATGCGGCTTTTTTTATCTTAGCGCAAACTGCTTTTTCCAGGCGCACAGACAGATCATGTTTGTGAATTATCTGCCATTTCTTTTACTGGCTTTCCTCTGCCTGGACCGGATTTTTGAGCACCAGGAACAGGACGTGTACCACATCCGTCCCCATATCGGACTGATCCTTTCCCTGTTTTTCTGCATTTTGCATAGCTTTTACTTTTTCCCATCCTGCTTTCTGGCATGCATCCTTTATATCAGCCATCTGCTGCCGGAGCATCTGAAAAATGTACCCGCCAGAATGCAGAAAAAACGAAAATGCAAAATATGGTGGAACTATATTGTGGACGTGTCTTTTGCCGTATCCATGAATCTCTTTCTCCTGCTTCCCACCGGTCTTTCCATCCTTGGAAATAAAAAGGATACCGGTGATTCCACTTCCCTGTTAAAAATCCTGGGAGTGAACCCCACACTGGACAGCATCCTATACAGTCCTTACGGCTGCGGACTCACTCTTTTTTGTCTGTATGCACTGTTTCTGTGCATACGGGAAAAGAAAACCCGAAAGCTGGCAATTGCTGTTTTTGTACTGCTGTTTTTTGACATTTTTTACTGGATTTTAAATGCCACTTTATATGTAAGGCCCAAATGCCTGATCCCATTTCTGCCTTTGATTCTTTACCTGGCTGCACAGGCTCTTGAAGGCCTCAGGCAGAAAAAAATACGCCACAGTCTGCCACTGGCTTTGCTTTGTGCAATTCCGGTTATCGTACAGCTTATTTTCTTTTTACATAATCAACAGATCCGGCACCTGGTCACAGCTGATCTTGTACTGCTTCTTGTCTGTGCTTCCCTTGGCGTTTTTCTGGAGGAAAAAGAAATCACGATACCATTCAGCCGCTGGTGGATAAATCTTGGAGGACTTGTACTTTTGCTTGCGATTCCTTCTATGCTTTATCTGACAAAAGGACAGGAAGAGCATTACGCCACCGTTGCCGATGAGTCCAGAGACTATTTTTCCAGAGAGGATCTGGAGGCGTGCTGCGAAAATCCGCAGACACGGTTCGATGTGATCGAACACCCATCCAACAATTCAAACTATGTAATCACTGGGGAGCAAAATAAAAGCACCTTGTATTCCTCTATTTCCAACAGCACTTACAATACATTGCTGTACGATATCCTGCAAATGCCTGTCAGCATCCGCAACCGTGTTGCCATGACAGCTGATGTAAATCCTTTTCAGGAATATCTGATGGGCGTCCGGTATATTCAGACAAAAGCAGATAAAGTTCCAGCGGGCTACAAGACCCTTCTGGAAAAAGACGGGCATATACTGGCAGAAAACAGCAATGTGCTGCCTATTGCTTATGGAAGTACGACTCTGATGACAGAAAGTGAATATGATAAGCTTTCTTATCCGCAGACACTGGATACCATTACTAATCGCACAATAGTGCCGGATTCTCCTGACAATTCAGAGAATGCCAGTGATCTTTCTGCCGCTTTTTTGCCATACGCTTCTCAAATGAAGGAATATTCCCTGCCTGTCGATTTTCTTGATCACAAGACTTCAAAAAAAGATGAAACCGTCCGCCGGGAACTGCCGGAAACACTGCCGGCATCCACTATTCTGCTGCTCTCTTTTGACGTAAAATACAATGGGGAAAAGGATATGTCCATTACCATAAATGGCATACGAAACCGGCTTTCCGGCTCTGAGGCTCCTTATCCCAACAATAATGATACCTTTTATTATATGATTTCTTCTAATGAGGATATGGATGCTCTGGACATTATGTTTTCCAGAGGAGAATATAAGCTTACAAATATAAAAGCCTACACCCTTCCATTAAGCCTGCTTTTCCATCCGGGGCTGGTAACATTTCAGGAAAAAGGAATTTCCGGGAAAGAGATTCTAAACGGTAGTATTGATATGCCGAAAGATGGATATTTCGTAACCTCCTATACGTTCTCCAAAGGATACATTGTTTGTGTGGATGGGAAAGAAGCTGCACCGGTACAGGTTAACAAGGCGTTTCTTGGTTTTCCGTTACAAAAAGGGGCGCATGAAATCCAGATTGAATTCCATGCGCCCGGTAAGTCACTTGGGGCTGCACTCAGCTTTGTGGCATTTGCGCTTTTGATTTTCTACAATGTAGCGTATGGGCTCAGGCATAAAATCATGCGATAGACCATGACTGAAGCATGTTTGAAAAAGGCTTTCTGCAAGATGTGCGTCACATTTTGCGAGAATGAGAGGTTCTCACTTATCCACGCGGATGCCTAGTCATAAGCAGAGCATCTTCCACGGGATCCGTATAATATTTCTTGCGGATCCCGTCTTTTGTAAATCCCATTCTTTCATAAAGACGGATGGCAGTCCCGTTGCCTGTACGAACCTCAAGATGGATCGTGGTAACTCCCTGCTGTTCGGCAAGCCGGATCAGACTGTCCATAAGGAAATGCCCAATCCCCTCTTTCTGCCTGTCCGGGCGCACTGCAACATTGGTAATGTCGCCTTCATCCAAAACCATGATCAGGCCACAGTAAGCCAGGATTTCTCCTTTCTCTTCCACTACAAGGAACATGGCATCCTTGCGGGTCAGATAAGTAAAAAATCCCTCTTTCGTCCATGGCGGGGAAAATAATTCGTTTTCAATCTTCATGACCTGATCCAGATCATCTACCAGCATTTCACGAAGAACCATACTCTGACTTCTCCTTTTCTTCTCAGCTGTTTTTTTCAGAAGCTTTCTCTTCCTGCAGCTTCTGGGCGCGCTCACGCTCTGCCTGGGAAACTCTCAGGTATTCTGGAACATGCTCCATAGCAGTCACTGCTTTACCCTCTTTCACATAAATCCCGCCAAGGGCTGCCACTGCAGCTGCTCTTTGCTTATTCACATGGGCAGGTGCAAAAGAATATGGAACCTTCAGGTTCTCCTGGATCATTTTTCCAAAAACAGGCACGCCATCACCAAGGAATACTACCTCTTCCCCTCTCGCATTCAATTTCTCAATCATCTCAGCCATTGGAACTGCCATCTGAGCTTCTACCGTTACCAGCTTATGCTCCTGAAAGCGGTAGATTCCTGTATAAACCTGACTTCTTCTTGCATCCATAATCGGACAGATCAATGCTCTGGAGTCATACAAATTATATGCCAGTGCATCCACAGTAGGAATTTCCACCAGAGGCTTTTTCAACGCAAGACCAAGTCCCTTGGCTGTAGCAGAACCGATACGAAGTCCTGTAAAAGAGCCTGGTCCGGCTGCCACTGCAATGGCATCAATGGTATCCAGATCCAGCTCTGTCATCTTCACCAGCTCGTCCAGCATAGGAAGAAGTGTCTGGGAATGTGTCTTTTTATAATTAACTGTATATTCCGCAATCAGGTTCTCGTCCTCCACTATTGCAACAGAAGCGACAATTCCTGAGCTGTCAAGGCCTAAAATCTTCATTTTTTTCTCCTTACTCTCCCCACTTTTGGAGATTTTCAAATTTTTCTGCCACTTAATCTATTCTGGTAATCCGGTTACTGTGATCTTACGATAATCGAACCCTTTTTCCAGATTTTTCTCAATGGTAATCTCAATGATCTGCTCTGGCAGGATTTCTTCGATCAGATTGGCCCACTCGATGAGACAGATTCCATTTCCGTAGAAATAGTCATCATAGCCGATCTCTTCCATCTCCTCAATGTCCCCGATCCGGTACACATCAAAGTGGTAAAATGGCATACGGCCGCTTTCATATTCCTGAATAATGGTAAAAGTCGGACTGTTTACAGGCTCTGTGATTCCCAGTCCTTCTGCCACTCCCTGGGTAAAAACGGTCTTACCTACCCCAAGATCTCCTACCAGTGTGTATACCTGCCCGGGAAGAGCCTTTTCCCCGATCCATTTGCCGAAAGCGAAGGTCTCTTCGGGGCTGAATGTTTCTTTTATCATAACTTTACAACTCCTTTTTACTTGCAGAATTGCTCTTTGCATATTATAATAGAACGAATAACGAAATACAATACTTTTTGAAAAAGGAGATCAAACTATGGCAAATCCAGTTGTTACCATTACTATGGATAACGGAGATGTGATCAAAGCAGAGTTATATCCGGAGATTGCACCAAATACTGTAAATAACTTTATCAGCCTTGTTAAAAAGGGATTTTATGACGGACTTATTTTCCACCGTGTTATCAACGGCTTCATGATCCAGGGCGGCTGCCCGGACGGAACCGGAATGGGCGGTCCTGGATACAGCATCAAGGGTGAATTTGCTCAGAACGGTGTGAAGAATGAGTTAAGACATACCGAGGGCGTTCTTTCCATGGCAAGAGCCATGCATCCGGATTCAGCAGGAAGCCAGTTCTTCATCATGCACAAAAATGCTCCACACCTTGATGGTGCTTACGCTGCTTTTGGTAAAGTGACCGAGGGCATGGAGGTGGTAAACCAGATTGCTGAGACTGACACTGACTACAGCGACAGACCACTTGATGAGCAGAAGATCAAATCCATGACAGTAGACACCTTCGGCGTAGATTATCCAGAACCAGAGAAGTGCTGATCATTCATGCTCTGCAGGCAGACTGATCCAGAGCATGTTTAAAAAGCTTTCAAAAGAACTTTATCCCCTGCATCTGTGGAATGTTTATTTTCCAGATGCAGGGGTTTCTGTTCTCTTTTAATGGTCAAACACCTTTATTTCGCCTTCCACATCTGCGAAATAAAGCTCCTTCTCTTTCTCCATCTTTATACGTCCGCTGGTGGCTTCTGTGATCACCTTCCGGATTCTTTCAACCTGGTCGTTTGGCACAAGAAGATGCATGATCACCTTGTCTGTGTACTCCGTGTCAAGGACCGGAAGCTGATTCTCTGCTGCAATATACTGCAGCTTGCCGATAGCCGTGTAATCTGCAGTCAGTGCCAATGAAATCCCATGGTACTTCTCTATCACCGTACTCTCCCCCAGGCCAGCCTGCACTGCTCCGGAATAGGCTCGCACAAGTCCGCCGGTACCAAGGAGCACACCGCCAAAATATCTGGTCACAACTACCGCCACATTATAAATATCTTCCCCCAGTATCACATCCAGCATAGGCCGTCCTGCAGTTCCTGACGGCTCCCCGTCATCGCTGCACCTTGTAAACTCCCGATGTTCTCCAATAGAATAAGCATAGCAATTATGTCTGGCATCCCAGTATTTCTTCTTCATTTCCTCTATGAAAGCAAGAGCGTCCTCCTCTTTTTCCACCAGGCGCACCGTCGCAATAAACCGGGATTTCTTCTCCGTAATCTCCCCCTCGCCTCCTGCATAGATGGTCTTATAATTTTCCAGCATACGCAAACCTCCAAAAACTCATAATAAAATAAAGATAACAGCTTGTTCTTCCTCATTTGCTATAGTGTAACATGAATTGGCTTTTCTTTCCAGTCTTGTAAAAGGATGCTGTTCACCTTACTATTCACTGATACCGTTCCGCGAGGTGTTTTTTGTGAACAAAGTTCACAGAAATATTCGATTTTAGGGTTTATTTACGAACCCGGATTTGATATAATAGAACGGATTATAAAGGAGGTTTATCATGAACTACGGAAAAAAATCGGCCTCTAAGAAACGGAATTCTCTTATTTCCCGCTCGTCCATGATGGGAAAAAGGGCACATGTTTCGTTTATCAGAGTCCTTTTCATCGGCCTGATCGCCCTGTGCGTTGCAGTGTCCAGTCTTGGAATCGGTTCCATTCGTGGAATACTTGCAAATACGCCGGACGTAAATGAAGTGGATATCATGCCTCTTGGTTATGCCACTTTCCTCTATGACTGCAATGGTAATCAGATTCGTAAACTGGCAGCACCTAATGCCAACCGACTTCCGGTTTCCATTGACCAGATTCCGGAGGATCTGCAGCATGCAGTAGTGGCTATCGAGGATGAGCGTTTTTATGAGCATAATGGAATTGATGTAAGAGGTATTCTTCGTGCTGGTGTGAAAGCACTTACTACCGGAAGCTTTTCCGAGGGTGCAAGTACCATTACCCAGCAGCTTCTGAAGAACAACGTTTTCACCAACTGGACCAACGAATCTACACAGGTGGAGCGATTTACACGTAAGCTTCAGGAGCAGTTCCTTGCCGTTGAGATTGAGAAAAAGATCGACGACAAGAACGTGATCCTTGAGAATTACCTGAATACCATCAACCTTGGTGCAGGTGCATACGGTGTACAGGCTGCTGCCCGTCAGTATTTTAATAAAGATGTGTGGGATCTGAATCTTTCCGAGTGCGCAACTCTGGCAGGTATCACCCAGGCTCCTACCAAATATAACCCAATCGAGAATCCCAAGGAAAATGCAAAGAGACGTAAAGAGGTTCTTGACCATATGCTGGATCAGGGTTACATCACTCAGGAGCAGTATGACGATGCTATTAATGATGACGTTTACACCCGCATTCAGGAGGCACAGGCTTCTAATACACAGTCTTCCAGCAAGACATACTCCTACTTTGAGGACGAGCTTACTAAGCAGGTTATCAATGATCTGATGAATATCAAGGGATACACCAAGACACAGGCACAGAACCTTCTGTATAGCGGTGGTCTGAAGATCATGACTACCCAGGATCCGGACATTCAGAACATTGTGGATGAGGAATATTCCGATCCATCCAACTATCCGGATTACGTACAGTACGCACTTGATTATGCCCTTACCGTGAAACAGCCGGATGGCCAGGAAGTAAACTACAGCAAGGAAATGATGAAGCTTTACTTCCAGAATGAGGATCCGTCTTTTGATCTTTTGTTTGATTCCCAGGACGAGGGACAGACTTATGTAGACCGTTATAAAGCGAATATTCTTGCAGACGGAAGCACCGTTGTTGCAGAGCGTGTAAGCTTTGCCCCCCAGCCTCAGTCAGCAATGACGATCATTGACCAGCATACCGGATATGTGAAGGCGATCATTGGCGGACGTGGAACCAAGACTGCCAGCCTTACCCTGAACCGTGCTACAGACAGTACCCGTCAGCCAGGTTCTACATTTAAGATCGTATCCACCTATGCTGCAGCCCTTAATGAGAAGGGAATGACGCTGGCTACCACTTACGAAGACCAGCCAATCACCTACGACAACGGCGCACCGGTCAATAATGCAAGCGGCAGCTTTAATGGTACCACTACGATCCGTACAGCGATCCGTAATTCTGTCAATACCGTTGCAGTTCAGTGTTTTGAGGATGTAACCCCTGAGCTTGGTCTGAAATACCTGGACAACTTTGGATTTACTACACTGGCGCATGGTACAGAAGCGGATACCGATGCCAATGGCAATGTTTACACAGATGCCAACCTGCCTACAGCACTTGGCGGTCTGACCTACGGTGTTAAGAACGTAGAGCTTTGCGCCGCATACGCAGCCATTGCGAACGGCGGTAATTATATCAAACCGGTTTACTACACCAAGATTCTTGATCACAACGGAAACGTACTGATTGAGAACAACTCTGTAGGACGCTCCGTCATTAAGGAAACGACTGCTTATCTTCTTACAAGCGCCCTTGAGGATGTAGTTCAGAATGGTACCGGTACAGCCTGCCAGCTTGATAATATGGCAGTTGCAGGTAAGACAGGTACTACAGATGCGTACAATGACCTCTGGTTCGTAGGATATACACCATATTACACATGTGCAGTATGGTCCGGTTACGACGGCAACCAGAAGATACCGGAAGGTGATGCACGTAATTTCCACAAAACGTTATGGCGTAAGGTCATGAACCGAATCCATCAGGGAATGGAATACAAAGACTTCGAAGTTCCAGATGGTATTGAGCAAATCAGTATCTGTGCTGATACAGGACTTCTTCCAAGAGTTGGCTGCCCGGTTACAGAGGAGTACTTTGATGTAGGAACCATGCCTACAGAGTACTGTGACCAGCATTTCTACGAATATGACGAGAGTCAGGATGAAGATATGGAAATCTACGATGTAAATGCCACTCCGACTCCAGATCCGGAAAATCCGGACGGCACAGACAATACAGATGGCAGCGGCGATGACGGCACTGGCGGCGATGGTACTGGCGGTGACGGTACCGGTGGCGACGGTACCGGTGGCGGTGATATCCAGTATCCAGATGAAAGCGGCGGAGATTCTGGTAATGATGATATTTATTATTACTAAAAAGCTTTCAGCTGACAGTCAGTTATAAACAATTAAAACTGCAGTTTTCGTTTCCAGAAAGCTGCAGTTTTTTTCTGCCAGAATAATAACTGTTCAATGCCGGGAGCGGTGAACCATAGATACAAAGAAACGCCTTGCACAGAGTCTGCTGGATTCAGCAATCCTCTGCACAAGGCGTTTCCTGATTTTATGTATTATGAAATTCTCTGGATGATCGGAAATCAGTCTTTGATCACCATACGGGCTGCACCATAGATACCGGCATCATTTCCAAGGCTTGCAAGAATGATCGGAGTACTCTTGCAGGATGGAAATGCATATTTCTGATAGTACTTCTGGATACAGTCTGTAAGAGGTTTACCTGCTTTGGATACACCGCCGCCAATTACAATTGCTTCCGGGTCTGTTACACATGCAAACACGGCAAGTGTGCTTCCAAGAATGTCGCCAACCTTCTCCATAGTCTTAACAGCCAGAGCATCGCCCTCCTTGTAGAAGTCAAGAACATTCTTAGCAGAAAGCTTCTCTACATGACGCATCTTGCTGTCCTCCTGGCTCTCCTCCAGAATGTCATTTGCCACACGTACAATTCCGGTTGCAGATGCATACTGCTCCAGACATCCGTGATTACCGCAGTTACAGGGGCGAACTTCATTGTGATTGACACATGCATGTCCAATCTCTCCACCGGCACCGTGATAACCTGCGATGATCTTGCTGTCGATGATGATGCCGCCGCCAACACCGGTTCCAAGTGTTACCAGGATTACGTTCTTGGCCCCCTCTGCAGCACCCTTCCATGCCTCACCGAGAGCTGCGATATTGGCATCATTGGCTGCCTTTGCCGGAAGACCTGTAAGTGCGCTTAATTCGCTTGCTACGGCCTTAAAGCCCCAGTGCAGGTTAACTGCCATAGGAACTTCACCATTCTCATTAACAGGTCCTGGAATGCCGATTCCAACACCGTCTACATTATCCTTTGTGATTCCTCTCTCATCCAGCTTCGTCTTGATTGCATCTGCAACATCCGGCAGGATTGAAGAACCGTTATTCTCCAGTCTTGTTGGAATCTCCCACTGCTCAACCAAAGTTCCATTCGTAAGAAACAGACCGCATTTTACAGAAGTTCCTCCTACGTCAATACCAAAACAATACATACCCATTGTAAATTTCCATCCTTTCTGATCTATGAATTACTATTCTATGCATTACTGTTCTATGCATTACCGTTCTATGCATTACTGTGCCTTAAAGCCTATTAAAAAAGTATTCCCGCAATCTGCACACTCTGATTTTTATTCTTCTCTTTTTTTGGCAATGTTCGCCTGAACACGCTTGTACAGCTCCTCAGCTGCATTGTAGCCCATCTTCTTCTGTCTGTGGTTAACGGCTGCAGACTCAACAATAACAGCCAGATTACGTCCTGGACGAATCGGAAGGGAATGGCATACGATCTTGTTTCCAAGATACTCCGTATACTCCTCATGAAGTCCCAGACGGTCGTACTCCTTGTCGCGGTCCCACTCTTCCAGTTTGATAACAAGATCGACAGACTGGGTATCCTTAACACTCTCAACACCAAACAGGGTCTTCACATCAATAATACCAATACCACGAAGCTCAATAAAGTGACGTGTGATATCCGGTGCGGAACCAACTAAAGTAACATCGCTCACCTTGCGAAGCTCAACAACGTCATCACTGACAAGACGGTGACCACGCTTGATCAGCTCAAGGGCTGCCTCGCTCTTACCAATACCGCTCTCGCCTGTGATCAGGACACCCTCGCCATAAACATCCACAAGCACACCGTGAATGGAAATACAGGGAGCCAGCTGGACGCCAAGCCAACGGATGATCTCTGCCATCAGACTGGACGTAGTTCTCTCTGTCACAAATGTAGGTACATTATATTTGTATGCAAGATCGATCATATCCTGTGACGGTCTTGTCATAGTGCTGAAGATGACACATGGGATCTTGCTGGAGATAAAACGCTCGTACTTGAATGTGCGCTCCTCATCGCTTAACTGCATCAGATAAGTATACTCTACATATCCGATGATCTGAACACGCTCGTTTGCAAAATGCTCCAGATATCCTGTAAGCTGCAAAGCCGGACGATTTATTTCTGCTGTCTTCACATAAATCTCTGTAAGGTCAATATCAGGCGTCAGGTTGGTCAGATTCAGTTCCTGCGCCAGCTTGGTAAGCTGTACACCCTTCATGCTTTTATCTCCTTTTTCTCTAATGAAGTCCTTCCCGCATAAGCAGTTCCCTGCAGTTACAAGATTCCTCATAATAGGTGAAAACTGTTATGCAGTCTGTGCAGGTTTCTTTGCACTGCACATAGAAATTATATGCATTGCCAAAAATCCACACTTATCTGTATTATACACAATTTTTTCTGTAACTTCAATGTCGAATCTTGTTAAAACTGTTACTGTTCGCTCTATTCACAGTAACACGATTCGCGATGCACAGAAATCATGCATTCGTATGATTTGGCGCTCTATGAAAAAACTGATAGACAGCCTCCGCGCTCTGTACATTCATAGACTCTGTCTGACTTAATTCTTCCACAGAAGCATCCTTGATATTCTCAACAGACCGGAATCTTCTCATAAGAGCCTTTCGCCTGGTCTCACCAATTCCCGGAATATCATCCAGAACGGAATGTACCTGTTCTTTGCTTCTAAGGGAGCGGTGATACTCAATGGCAAAACGGTGAGCCTCATCCTGGATCCTGGTTACCAGATGGAAACCCTCACCAGAAGTATCAATGGGAATTTCAACATTATTGAAATACACCCCTCTGGTTCGGTGGTTGTCATCCTTTACCATACCACATACCGGAATATCAATTCCAAGCTCTCCAAGAACCTTCCGTGCAATGTTTACCTGGCCACGTCCGCCATCCATAAGGATCAGATCCGGAAGAATGGAAAAGCTGTCGTATTCGCCCTTGGATTCATGGGTAAAACGCCTTGTAAGCACCTCTTCCATGCTGGCGTAATCGTTAGGTCCCTGCACCCATTTGATCTTGAATTTTCGATAATCGCTTCGCTTCGGCTTGCCCTTTTCGTAAACCACCATGGAACCAACGGACTCAAACCCACTGATATTGGATATATCGTAGGCCTCCATACGCACAATATCCTTAAGCCCCAGCCAGTCCTCAATCTCCTTCACCGCGCCGATCGTACGTCCTTCTTCACGCTTGATCCGTTCTCTGTCTTTGGAAAGGACCATCCAGGCGTTTTCCTTGGCAAGCTCCACCAGCTTCTCCTTTGTTCCCTTTTTCGGTACACGGATGTGAACACGCTGTTTACGCCTTGCCGTCAGCCAGTCTTCAATGATTTCCCCATCTTCTATCTCTGTCTGCATCATGATTTCCGCCGGAATAAAAGGCGTTCCTGCATAAAACTGCTTCAGAAAGCTTGACAAAACCTGTGCTTTGGTATCGCCTCTTGCCACACGGAGAAAAAAGTGATCTCTGCCGATCAGCCTGCCGCCACGCATAAAAAACACCTGCACAACTGCATCCTGCTCCCGGAGATCTTCACTTTCATCCATGGCAACTGCAATAATATCCCTGTCCTCTTCCCCATAGGTAGTAATCTTCTGTCGTTCTCCGATCCGCCTGATACTGTTGATTAAATCACGATATCCTGCAGCATCCTCAAAACGCATCTCCTCTGAAGCAGCCATCATTTTCTCCGTCAGCTGATCAATGGTCTCCTTGTAATTTCCATTGAGGAAATGAAGTACCTGTCCAATGTTCTGCTTATACGCTTCCTCACTTACATTTCCCTGGCAGGGGGCCGTGCACTGCTTCATATGATAATACAGACATGGACGGTCTTTGCCGCAGTCACGGGGCAGATTACGGTTGCAGGAGCGCACCATATAAATCTTGCGGACCAGCTCGATCACGTCTTTCACAGCTGTGGAGCTGGTATAGGGTCCGAAATATTTCGCCTTGTCCTTTTTCATGGTGCGGGAAAAAAGGACTCTGGGATAGGGCTCGTTTACCGTCACTTTAATGAATGGATATGTCTTATCATCCTTCAACATGGTGTTGTATTTCGGACGGTGCTCCTTGATCAGGTTGCACTCCAGTACCAGCGCCTCCAATTCAGAATCGGTGACAATATATTCAAATCTGGTAATGTGAGTGACCATCTGCTCAATCTTTGCGCCTTTATTGCGGCTGCTCTGAAAATACTGGCGGACACGGTTCTTCAGACTGACTGCCTTTCCCACATAAATGATCTCATCTTTTTCCCCATGCATAATGTAGACACCAGGCTTACCGGGCAGCTTTTTTAACTCTTCTTCAATCAGGAACATAAAAACTCTCCTTTGTTGAAAAGAACCGGGAAAACATGTCTCCCGGTTCTGATGTTTTATCCTATATTATCTGTATTGTTCAATTACAGGAACGGCAATAGCAGATTCCGCTGTCTCTGTGTCCGCATTTGCCTCATCCGTTTTATCCTCTGCTTTCACAGCCTCATCCAGCGCCTTCAGCCCTTCTGCATCCAACACATCTGAAACTTCCATTCCCTTCTCCACTGCGCGGAAAATGATCATAAATTCCTTACCGGTAATGGTCTCCTTGCGGATCAGATAAGCAGCGATCTTGTCCAAAGCCTTTCTGTGGCTGCTGATCAGGCGCTTCGCCTCCTCATAAGAAACACGAAGCAGCTCCATAACCTCATGGTCAACTTCGGTAGCTGTATTGTCACCGCAATTAAGCACTGCACGACCATTCAGATACTGATTCTCCTGAGTTGCAAGACCCATCAGACCAAACTTCTTGGACATACCATACTGGGTGATCATAGCACGTGCAACCTTGGTGGCCTGCTCAATATCATTGGAAGCACCAGTTGTCACACTGTCAAAAACGATCTCCTCAGCAGCACGTCCGCCAAGATATCCGACCAGCATAGCTTCCAGTTCTTTCTGGGTATTCAGATATTTCTCTTCTTCCGGAACCTGCATAACGTAACCAAGTGCGCCCATAGTACGAGGTACAATGGTGATCTTCTGTACCGGCTCGGAATCCTTCTGAAGGGCACTTACCAGTGCATGTCCTACCTCATGATAGGATACGATACGGCGCTCCTGGGCACTTAAAATACGGTCTTTCTTCTCTTTTCCAACAAGAACCACCTCAACAGACTCCAGAAGATCCTTCTGGGAAACTGCGTGACGGCCATTCTTAACAGCCAGGATAGCGGCCTCATTGACCATATTGGCAAGGTCAGAACCAACGGCACCGGATGTGGCAAGGGCAATTGCCTCGAAATCAACGGTATCGTCAAGCCTTACATTCTTCGCATGAACCTTCAGGATATCAATACGTCCTTTCAGGTCCGGACGGTCAACGATAACACGGCGGTCAAAACGCCCCGGACGAAGAAGTGCCGGATCCAGTACCTCCGGACGGTTGGTAGCTGCCAGGATCAGAAGTCCCTTGGAAGTATCAAAACCATCCATCTCTGCAAGCAGCTGGTTCAAAGTCTGCTCACGCTCGTCATTACCTCCACCGTAATGGGAATCACGGCTCTTTCCAATGGCATCAATCTCATCAATAAATACGATACACGGCGCATTCTTCTTGGCTTCCTCAAAAAGATCACGGACACGGGAAGCACCTACGCCAACGAACATCTCCACAAATTCTGATCCAGAAAGGGAAAAGAACGGTACATGTGCCTCCCCTGCAACAGCCTTGGCAAGAAGGGTTTTACCTGTACCCGGAGGTCCTACAAGCAGGGCGCCCTTCGGCAGTTTAGCACCAATTTCCACGTATTTGCCTGGATTGTGAAGAAATTCCACAACCTCCTGCAAGGATTCCTTGGCCTCATCCTGTCCGGCAACATCCTTAAATGTGATTCCGGTCTCTTTCTGTACATACGCCTTGGCGCGGCTTTTCCCAACGCCCATCATACCACCGCCGCCTTTGTTCATGCGGCGCATGAAAAACATAAGAAGCACAAACAGAAGCACAGACGGTAAAAGTACGCTAAGCATCATTGCCATAAATTCTCCGAAAGCATCCGGCGGCTCAGATTTAAAAATAATACCGGTTCCTTCCAGACGTTTGGTAAGGGCAGTCTCATCTTCTGTCAGATTGGTGTAATAACTGATCTCCTGATAAGGATTCACCTGCTTCTTCGGCACGATGGTCAGATTATCAGACTGAAGTGTAACGGATTTCACTTCATCATTATTCACCATATCAATAAACTTATCATACGTAATCTCACTGGAATTATCCTGCAGCATATTGGTAAACAGGCTGAAACACACCAGAGTAACCAAAAGACATATCAGAAAAGCCAGAATGGACTGATGATTTTTCTTATTGCGGTTAGGATCCTGATCTCTTCTTGGATCCCCTTTATCAGGGCGGCGTCCGCCTTGATTGTTGTCCAGATTATTATCCATTTCATTCCTCCTTACTATCTTTTCTATTATAAAGATAAAACGCAGATAAATCAACCTGGATATTGTGAAAACCCTCTGAATTTTTTTGAAAAAAAGTCAAAAAAATTCACATCAGAAAAATAAATAGATACTTTTTTTACGGCGCGAACTGTAGTATACTAGAGCGTGATTGAAAAAGGCTTTCTGCAGGATGTGCGCACAATTTGCAGGAATGATTTTTCTAATACAGTCCAGGAACATATTTTTTGAGGCAGGTGCAGAACGCATCTGCTGTATCCTTTTTACCTGTAACTTTACAGTAAGAAATAACATAATGGATGAGGAACTAAAAGATTACTATGTGCCGCAAATATTTCGCAAGGTGTTTTGTGAACATAGTAAAGAACAACCCAGAGAAAGAAGGAGGAAAGACAGAATGAAAAAAATTGGGTTCGATAATGACAAATATCTGAAAATGCAGTCCGAGCACATTCGTGAGAGAATCAGCAAATTTGACAACAAACTTTATCTGGAATTTGGAGGCAAGTTATTTGATGACTACCACGCTTCCCGTGTTCTTCCAGGATTTGAGCCAGACAGCAAGCTGCGCATGCTGATGCAGCTTTCCGACCAGGCAGAGATCGTAATCGTAATCGGTGCGCCTGATATTGAGAAGAATAAGGTTCGCGGTGACCTTGGCATCACATATGATGAGGACGTACTCCGTCTGATGAACGAGTTTACAAGCAGAGGACTTTATGTAGGAAGTGTGTGCATCACACGTTACTCCGGACAGGACAGCGCAGATGCGTTCAAGAAGCGTCTGGAGAAGCTTGGAATCAAGGTTTATGTCCTTTATAATATCCCAGGTTATCCAAGCAATACTTCCCTGATCGTAAGTGACGAGGGATACGGCAAGAATGACTATATCGAAACCACCCGCCCGCTGGTTGTTATCACAGCACCTGGACCTGGAAGCGGAAAAATGGCTACCTGTCTTTCCCAGCTTTATCATGAATACAAGAGAGGAATCAGCGCAGGCTATGCCAAGTTCGAGACTTTCCCGATCTGGAATATCCCGCTGAAGCACCCGGTAAATCTGGCTTATGAAGCTGCTACCGCTGATCTGAATGATGTCAACATGATTGATCCATTCCATCTGGAAGCTTATGGTCAGACCACTGTCAACTATAACCGTGACGTAGAGATTTTCCCTGTTGTACAGGCTATGTTTGAGAAAATCATGGGCGAGTGCCCTTACAAATCTCCTACAGATATGGGCGTTAATATGGCTGGAAACTGTATTGTGGATGATGAGGTTTGCCAGGAGGCTTCCCGTCAGGAGATCATCCGCAGATATTACAAGAGTATGGATGCGCTTATGTCCGGTACCGGCACAGAAGAGGAGGTTTACAAGATCGAGCTTCTTCTGAAGCAGGCACATGCCACACTGGAGGACCGCAAGGTTGTTCCTGCTGCCCTGGAAAGAGAGAAAGAAACTGGTGCTCCGGCTGCTGCCATGGAGCTGGAGGACGGAAGGATTATCACAGGTAAGACCTCTGATCTGCTTGGTGCATCCTCTGCCCTTCTTCTGAATGTGTTGAAGGAGCTTGCCGGAATCGATCACCAGAAGCATGTGATCTCCCCTGATGCCATTCACCCCATTCAGGAACTGAAGACAGATTATCTTGGAAGTAAGAATCCTCGTCTTCATATGGATGAGACCATGATTGCTCTTTCCATCAGCGCCGCTACGAATCCAGAAGCACGTCTTGCCCTGGAACAGTTTCCAAAGCTGAAAGGCTGCCAGGCACATACTTCTGTTATGCTGTCTTCTGTGGATGTGCTTTCCTTCCGTAAATTGGGCGTAGAGCTGACCTGTGAGCCGAAATTCGAGCAGGGGAAGAAGCTGTAAGGATAAGCAGGCATAGATTTTGTTGTTGCGTAATATAAAGCTCTGGCAAATGATTGTTTGAAAATTATCATTTGCCAGAGCTTTTCTTGTATATGTGCCCAGACAACGGCTTAACCGCAAAAAACTGCCATTAAGCCGCACGAAGCCTTGAATTTACGGAAAAAATTTCACACCGTCGCTACCTTGAAAAACAGCATTCTTTCATTCATGCATTTATAGCTCCGCTTCGGTGTCACATTCCCCACACATCTTCTTCGCAGTCTCTTCTGGCACTTCGATCAGTCCAAATTTCCAGAACAATGGATAAATATAAGAAATACCTCTAATATCCCCTAATGCCTTTGGACGTTTCACGATGCCGGATATCTGCCGGCAATTTTGGAATGCCATTTTTATGCTGCTCCAGGACAGGGTTTTGCTGTTTTCACGGCGGTCGATGAGAAGCTCTTTGTTGTAGGTCCCGTCTTTGCCGATTTTCAGCTTGTACTGGTATGGGAGACCAGAGGCTGTGCGAAATGGATAGTTTTGGAAGGCTGCAATTGCTGACCAAAGAGTCTCTTCCTCACAGTTCTGTTTAAGAGCATCAAGAACTTTCTGCTGCCCATCTGTCAGTTCCGGCTTGTCATATGCCTTTATTTTTCTACCTGTAAATCCGGCTCCGGCTTTGTCCTCATCATTTTGTTCCTTTACTTTATCCCAATTGCCGTTTTCTTTCTCCAGCATTACTTTCAACAACCTTATAATTCCTTTGATTTCCTGCACAATCTGAACACCCAATACATGAAAATCTATTTTCTTTTCCCTGGAACTATATTTCTCTTCCAGAAGCTTTGCCTTTTCCTCATCATGATCCTTGTATCTGGCTTTCCCGGACATGTAAGCATAAGAATTGGCAGTTCCCGGATATTCAATATTTTCCTGCAGATAAAATGGAGATGGATTCTCTTCCAGATCATGCTTCAGGCAATTCAGTTTCTCTAAAAACTTCCCGGTAACTTCCGGGTAATGCTCTTTTATATACACAAGATTCTTATGCAGACATACTGCACTTTTTTCCATCATCTGCCGTTCTTTTGGATTCTTCAGACAGTCATATTCATAATCCTGAACTTCATGTCCTTCCATGGAACGGATCAACTCACTATACCAGTACATATGCTGCGCAGAATTGTCCGGAAACATAAAGTAAGTGGAAAATTCATGGTCGATCATCGGAGCCAGCCTCAGAATTTCTCCTTTTTTATTACAAACGAACGCAATATTCTCATAGTGATAATTCTGATCGCCTTTCAGCATGGAAACCAGGATCTGCATGGCAAGCTGCTCTGCCATGTCTTCGTGATTCTGGAAATAGGAAGCCTCCAGAATATCCGTATAATCATAAAACATCATACAGTAATTCTCATACTGGTCTATATCCACCTTTTTATCCGGATACTTCCGAAAGAATTCCAGAAGATTCAAAAGCTGCTCATCTTCATTATAAATCCTTGGAACCACAGTCCCATAATCATAGTATTTCTGTGTCTCTTCTTCATAACCATGGCAAAAAGCCAGCTGATATAAAGGCGCCGATACAAAATATTCATTTATCACATTCGACCAGAACACTTCCGCATAAGCGAACAAAGGCGTGGAAAATGGCTTAGATTTACTCAACGGCTTAAAAATCTGATTTCCACTGTAAACCGGAAAATGTTTCTCTCCCTTTACTACGCCGACTGCTTCCGCGGTCAGATTGCCTATTCTGTCTGCATAATTGAAGTGGACAGTTTCATAATTTATTTTCAAAGGTCTCACATCCTTTTTTTTTAAAAAGATTCAATCTGACAACTTTCTTTTCAGAAAAAGCCTGTCTTCCTTACTCAAACTCCTTCTTCAGCGCATCCTCCATCACATCTACCGGCGCTTCCACGCCTGTCCAGAGGGTGAAATTCAGTGCGGCCTGCTGTACCAGCATTCCAAGACCGGTGATAGTTTTTGCACCATTTTCTGCTGCGGACTTTAGGAAAATTGTTTCCGCCGGATTAAATATGACATCGCATACACACATTTCCGGTGTGATGGCAGTATAATCAATGTCTGGCTTGTCTGTCACATTTGGAGAAAAACCGATTGAAGTGGCATTGATTAAAATATCTGTATCAGATGGAATTTCCATATTGTTTTTCCAGTTAAGATACTTTGCACTGCTATCTGTTTTCATCTGAATAAGAGATGCCAGTTCCTCACCTTTTTCAATGCTTCGGTTGATAATATTGATATGAGTCGCCCCATTTAATGCACATTCAACAGCTATCGCCCTGGCTGCTCCGCCAGCGCCAAGAATAGTCACATTTTTCTTATCCAGAGTCTCACCAGAATTCTTCAACGCGGTTACAAACCCTTTTCCATCCGTATTCTCACCGAATAGTTTTCCCTTTTTCTGGATAACCGTATTCACTGCTCCTATAATCTCTGCTGCCGGACTCAGTTCATCCAGATAAGGGAGAACCTTGGTCTTGTGAGGCATGGTAAGATTGATTCCCTTCATGCCAAAGATTTTCACACTGTCCATTGCCTTTCCAAGATTCTCTGGAAGCACTTTAATGGTCAGATAACGATAATTCAAATTTTTCGCTGCAAACGCAGCCTCCTCAACTACACCAGTAGGATTATCATCCACTGGATCACCAAAAACGCCGGTTAATTCTGCACGATAGTTTTTCATGTTTGAATGCCCCTTTCTCTTTTTCAAAATCATCCTTAAAATCGAATCCAAACTCACTTTCACAATGCATCCGAATAAATACCGCTCACTCCCATAGCCCTGTATTTCTCCCACTGTCCCCGGTAATTCACAGTATGAGTATATACTTTGATCTTGTATTTCTTAAAATATTTCACTACTTTGGAAGTTACCCGTCCTTTTGGAATTGTTACTACGTTGCCGGATAATGGGATCCTTGG
Source organism: Blautia faecis (assembly GCF_027662325.1). NCBI lineage: Bacteria > Bacillati > Bacillota > Clostridia > Lachnospirales > Lachnospiraceae > Blautia > Blautia faecis. The sequence continues at coordinate 23,502 of NZ_JAQDKY010000015.1, forward strand.
TATACCAATGGCTCTGGGCGTGTGCCGGCTAGGCGGGAATTATGAGAACGGCTATTAATAAAACAATTGTGTATAAAAGTTTTTTCATGTATTTATTTTCCCTAAAAACACATTGTAACTGAAAAGCACGATTAACCAGATTCATAACTTTTCCCCCTTCGCACATGCTCCTATATAAAAATAGATTTCACAGTATTACTATTTTCTGTTTTTACAATGATACCATGAAAGCTTTAGAGTCTCAATAATTTTGTGGGCAGCAATATTGCCAGCGTCTCAAGGGTTATGGTTCACTCCCCAATGCCAATCCGATCAGTCTATCCGCCTGATCTGCCATGAATAACGGAATATTCAACACATCATTGTCCAGTTTCAGATTATCCAGTGAGAAACGGATGCGTAGCTTGACCTTATCAGGGAACAGTTCCTTGAACTTCTTCATACTCTTGCTGGTTGTGTTTGCTTCGGATTTAACCTCCACGGGAAAGATGTCGTTCTCCCGCTGAATGAGGAAATCCACTTCGTAAGGTGGGTTGTTCTGGCTCCAATAACGAGGCATGACTTCAAACTGAGTAATTAAAGTCTGCAACACAAAGTTTTCGGTTAATGCGCCTTTGAATTCAGTAAAAAGACGGTTGCCTTCGCCAAAAGCAGTGGGGGCCAACTGTGCCAGACGGCGAAGCAATCCCACATCCACCAGATAAATTTTGAAAGCCGACAAGTCATCGTAAGCTGCAATCGGCAGGCCAGGAGCTGAGCTGCGATAAATTTTATGCACTAAACGGGCATCCACCAGCCATTGTAAGGCATTCTCGTACTCACGGGCTCGTGCACCTTCCTTGACCACTTTATAGATAAACTTCTTGTTCTCTCTTGCCAGTTGAGGCGGAATGGATTTCCAGATCATTGAGATTTTCGGGAACTCGCTGAGATTAGGATGTTTGGCAAAATCACGCTCATAGGCTCCGAGGATTCCGGATAATGCTTCCTGCATAGCAGAAACATCCCGTGCCTCCGTCCACATCAATACCGACTCCGGCATACCACCGGTGACATAGTACATTTTCAGCTTCTCATACAGCGGATTAAAGAAGGCGTCAGGGATGGGTTCAAGGGTGTCCACCTGTTCCAGATACTGTGCCAGGTTTTCATCACCGTTGGCAAGCAGGAATTCATTAAAGGTCATCGGGTCAATCTGCATAAAGTTGACCTTACCGACCGGAAAAGAAGAGGGTTTCGCCAGAGCAATACCTAACAGAGAACCGGCGCAGGCAACGTGATACTGCGGTGCGTTCTCGCAAAAATACTTCATAGAGTTAATGGCCTTAGGGCAGTCCTGCACCTCATCAAAGATGATAAGGGTTTTTTCAGGCACAATTTTTTGACCGCTTGCCAGCATAAGGTTTTGTAGAATCCGGTCCACATCCTTGGTTGTTTCAAAAAATTGCTTATATTCTTCATTTTCGTCGAAGTTAAAGTAAGCTGTATTTTCATAATAACGTCTGCCGAACTCTTTCAGAATCCAAGTCTTTCCTACCTGACGTACGCCCTTCAATATTAAAGGCTTGCGGTAGGGAGAATTCTTCCAAGCCAGCAACTTTTTTAAGATAAATCGTTCCATAGAATCACCTGTCACATTTTTATTGGAGTTTTATGCTTGATAATCACATTTTTATTAGAGTTTTGTGCTTAATAATCACACTTTTATTATATGCGAAATTCATGAAATTACAACCGAAAACACAAAATTATTTAATTTTAATGCTTAGCAATCACACTTTTATATGAGAAAGGACTGGAAATGGATTGCTCCATTTCCAGCCCTTTCCCTCATTGCGGTATATTTCACCCGAATTCGGTTGCTGTAGCCGCTACGGCGCCCTCATCTGGGCGAAATCTCCCACAAATTATGACGCACATCTTGCAGAAAGCCTTTTTCAAACATGTGCTAAGATTGCAGAATTCCGGCAGCGCGAAGATTTGCCAGAAGTGTATTTAGCTGTGTCACAGCATCCTCTGTACCAGTAGCATCTGCTACTGCCGCTGCCGGAGTTGGCGCTGGGCCAGTAGGACCAATCGGGCCGTCTGCTCCGACAGGACCGGTTGGGCCTGTTGCTCCGGCTGGGCCGGTTGGGCCGGTTGAGCCTGTCGCTCCGGCAGGGCCGGCTTCTCCGGCTGGGCCCATAACTCCTGGCATGCCCGGTTCTCCCTGCGGACCCATAGGACCTGCAGGGCCTACTGCTCCCTGGCATCCTCTTGGTCCCATGGGACCAGTCACACCTGGACACCCTCTTGGACCAACAGGTCCCATAGGACCGGTTGCACCACGCGGTCCTGTGGCTCCCTGTCCCGGACAACCGCAATCGCAGCCGCAGCGATTATTGTTTCCAAAACAGGATGTACAGGTGATATCACCAGAAGCTTCCTTTTCAGAAGAATTTTTCTGATTATGACGATCAAAAAACATACACATTCTCCCATAACAGCTTAGATATTCACTATCAATATATGAAATACTAACAATACAGGTGAATTTTCCCTCTCACTCCATACCCCAAACATCCCTGAAATACTTCTCATTTCCAATAACTGCCTGATGCAGAGGCTTCAATACTCTTGCCTTTTTATGAAATTCAAACGCCTCCCTGTGCCTTCCCGCTTTATCCAGACATACACACATCTGTATCGCAGGTATAAAATCATGACTGTCTGCAATATAAAAACCGCCGTTTTTCTTTTTCCGTGGCGCAAGAAGAGCCTGCTGATACCAATATGCTGCCGTCACATACTCCCTTTTTTCCATAAACAATCTTCCTATCTCACAACAGATCTCCGCTCTCGGAACATCCATCGTAAAGCTGTAAAAAAGTATATCAAAAGCAGCTGCATTCTCTCCCATTGCCTGATAACAGCAGGAAAGAACCAGACAGCTGTTCAGTTTATTCTCTATCCAGCCATCTGGTTCTTCCAGAAATTTTTTTAAAATTAAAATTGCATACTCATATTGCTTATGATAAAAAAGCTCCCGCCCATAATAAAAGAAATGTCTCGGTTCCATTTTTTCACCGGAATCAATCATCTGCTCATATATATGCAGATTGCGAAAAGACTCTCCAGCCTTTATTTTTCGATGCTCAATCACCACATCCGAATATAAAATATTCCCCGCAGGAACAACCGTTTCGTGGACGCGCCCCTGCCATCTGAAATTCCGGGAAGTCTTCATAATACGCTCTCTGTAATAAGAAAACGTAACATGCTCCCATTCATCAAATCCCACTGCATAATCCATCATAACCACATCCGTATCTGAATCCATGCTCTCTTTCAACCTGAGCAGCTTCTCCTGATTTTCCGGCGTAATGACATCATCTGCATCCAGCCACATCCAATAATCCGTATCTGCTTTTTCCGTAATAAAATTGCGGGCAGCAGAGAAATCATCTTTCCATAAAAAATCATAAACCTCATCGGTAAACTCCCTGGCAATCTCCTTCGTTTTATCCACCGATCCGGTATCGCAAATATAGATTTTGTCCACAAGCTTGCTCATCGGCGTGAGGATTCTGCGAAGTACCGCCTCCTCATTTTTTACGATCATACACAGGCCAATTGATATCATTCCAAATATCCTTTTTTCAATAGCCTATGCAGGACAAATTACTTTTATTCCCATTTGCCGCTTCCGGATATCCGCATTTTTTCCAGCAATAACGCTTTCCTTACGGATTACCTGTCATTTGTGTCAGTGACAAAGTCTCCAAAATCTGGGAAAATAAAAATACAAAACATTCCACATAGAAAAGAGGTGCTGAATATGAGAAAAAAAATATGGAAAATACTACCTCTTGTGACCGGACTTGTGCTTCTGACTGCCAGTAGCGCTCTTACCGTTCATGGAGAAAGTGACAACACCATTGACGTAACCCTGTTCAAGCTTAACCTTCCAGATGGCTGGAGCTATGATCCGAATGATATCAGCGATTATGAAAATACCTGCTCTGTCAGCGTATTCGAAGGTGCAGACAAGGATAGCTCACAAAATGATTTCACCATTAAAGCAAATGAAGAATCAAGCTACTCTTTCCGCAAATATCTGCAGACCTCCGATATCGATCTTCATGACTATGCAGACGGCACTATTGAAAAAACAACCATTGGCGATGTGGATTATATACGAACCACAGACAATTTTGACAGAATTTACTACATTTATCGTCACGAGCCATCCGGTGTGACCTACAAAGTTATCATTTCCGGAGAAGAAAATGATTCTGTCAGAAACGTTTTTAACAATCTGGAACTGAAATTAGAGGACACCGGCAATGTAGAAGCACCTTACCCATGGGATGGAACTCCATTCACACCGGCTCCGCAGAGTATAGCTGTTGGAGATTATACCGTCACTCCGGAGTATATTCCATTTAGTGTTTCCCAGAACGGATTTGAAATCATGCGTCACCAGTTTGCAATATCCGGAGACCGGATGTATCATCAGCTGAATAATACTCTGGAAACTTACGAATATACTGGAAGCACCCTGAATCTTCTTTCTTCTGACACAATGGATGAGCAGGGAATGGATCTTTTTACAGACACGGACGGAAAACTTTATATTTCCCGTAACGGTGGAAAAGGAATCGTTATGAAAGACGGGCAGACCATATTGGAGACCGGCACAAGCGGTTACCTGTCTGTACACCCATCCGGTGCCTGGGGCATTACCAGCTACCTTGGCTATGACACGGAAAAAGTAACCTTTCAGGACGGCAGCGTGCTTACAGAGCCCTGGATCTTAACCTCTATGAATGATGACGCGGCACGAACCGGTATTTTTAAATTTGTCAGCCTAGTTGAGATCAGCAATGATCATATTATGGTATACGGACGTCTTGCAGGAGATGACACCCCATCGAAAATAGCAGTTTATGATCTGGAGGGCAACCAGCAGCTGCTTCTTGGCGGTGACCAGCACGAGGATCCTGCTTATTTCGGAAGTCTCACGGGAATAGCTGAGACAGCGAATGGCTATATTGCAGCAGATGGAAATATGCGAGAATTCTACTTCTGGTCAAAGGACGGAACTCTCCTCGCCGAAGTAGACTGCTACGATATGTTTGGAACCAGATACCCCTGGATTGAAGATATGAAAGTTGCAGAGGATGGTTCTGTGATGGTTCTTATGACACAGGACCGTGACGACGACTCTGCAAGCGAATTAATGGTATTCCGACTTACAGGTTTCTGATACATTCCCCTCACGAAAGGGCAGGTTGTGGAGAACATCCACACCTGCCCTTTTAAGTTGTTTTCATTCGGCACTGTTCTGGCAAAATCAATCTTTTTCGTACTTCTCAATCAAGCACTGGTGTTCCTTACTTTTTTTATCATAATTGATTCCAACAAGAAGAATATCGCCTGTATAATTCAAAATCGAAGAAGGATACTTTTTTGTCTTAATTTGTGTTAATGCGGTCTGCGCATTCTGGTTCCACTTCAATTCCACAAGCAATGCCGGATAATCATTTTTGTACTCTGGCTTTGGGATAAATACAAAGTCAGCAAATCCCCGTCCTGTAGGAAATTCACGGATTGGCTTAAAATAGTATTGCATTGCGCTTAAGTAGGCAATTGTAAGCACACTACTCAAGGAATTCTCATTATTATACTGAATTACTGACACATGCTCGTTATGGATTTTTTCAATCTCTTCTGCAACCGCCACACCATCCATATCCAATGTAGCATCCAGCAGATTTTCCGAATTCAGCTGCAATATCAGCATTTCATTCCACTTTTTACTCTCAACAGCAGTCGTCAACTCCTGCCGTATCTCCTCATTTGGTACAAAAGCAGTCTTCCTGATCTCATTATAACCAAGGTATCCTAAATGGATCATATAAGTCAATACATCATCCTTACTTTTAATATCTTCCGTATCATTTTGAAAAGCTGCCACATTCACCTTGACTTCGGCTCCGGAAAGCATCTCAATAACAGCTGTTTTCAGCCCATCATAGTTCATGTTAATCAAAGGCACAATCACATCATAGGATGCTGTTTCTGACCAGTAACTCCTGAATTCCTCCCTTAGCATTACGCTGACAACGGCTCTGGGATTATAAACCTGGTAATCCTTCAGAAGATAGCCATCGTACCATCGCTTCACTTCATCAAAGTCCTGCTGATATTTTTCTGACAGCTTTTTCACTTCAGCTTCTGTAAAACCAATATACGGAGCCAGATTACTTGCGCTCAGCATTGTAAACTCATCAAAATTATTTAATGCCGACTGAGTTTTTTCCTTTTTAATTGGAAGAATACCAGTAAGATATGCAAGTTGAATATATTTTGTTGGTTCTGTTCCTTTGAACATTGCCCTGAGAAAATTAATATACTCTTCCTGTACCCTTTTATTAACGTCCTTGTCACGAATAAGGACATCCCATTCATCAATGATGACAATAAATTTTTTTCCAGTTGCACCATTAATACGAGACAACACTTCTGGCAAAGATTCCGTCTTCTCTTTCAATACACCTGGATAGTATTCCGCAAGCTCCGCAATCGTCTTTTCCGAAATATAAGAAACCACCCTTTCAGGTCCACCAGCTGGCTCTATACACCATTGGATATCAAGATGTATTACATCATATTGGTTCAAGTGCTTCTTAAAATCTGCACTTTCACTAATTTCCAATCCGGCGAACATTTCTTCTGAATTACAGCCTCTGCTGTAATAAGCTGTAAGCATATTCGCTGTAATAGATTTTCCAAACCTTCTCGGACGGCTATTGCAAATATAGGCCTGCAATGTATTCAAAACTTTATTCGTATACTTAATAAGTCCGCTTTTATCAACATATATCTCGGAATTCAATGCTACCTGAAAAGCCAAATTATCTGGATTCACTAATATTCCCATCACTCACACACTCCCTATATAAAAAAGCTTCCACAGTATCACTATTTTCTACCAATAATGATATCATGAAAACTTTTGGTGCTCAATAATTTTATTGGGATGTTTTCTGAAAGCTCACAGAGAGTTACTGTTTGATTCTACTTTGATATACACCACTGTTTATATTCTTCCAGTCTTTGTATATATCCTGAAAATTCTGGAACCGTAAAATCAAGTTCTTTATATCTTACAGGATATATAATTCCCTTGCTAATTAACTGTGCTCGTGTTGTTGAAATAGATCCAACTGTTTTATTAAGATTGTGTGCAACATTTGATATCGTACATGGTAATTCACCACATTCTACCATTGCAAAAATAAATTTTTTATCACTTTCTGCACATCTTTCATATCTTGATTTAAAGAATCTTTCGTCCAGAGATGATAAAAATTCATCTATACAATTTTCTACATCAGACAATTCTATGACATCTTTATTTGTTTTATCGTACACAATTTTGCATAACTGTTGAATAAAAAAAGGATACCCTTTTGTAATTTCTACTATTTTGTTTATGGCTTCATGTGCATATATTATATTGAATTTTTTTGCTGGCTCTTCAATTGCTTTTTCTGATTGCTCATCCGTCAATGAATCGATTTTTTTATACATAAACAATCTTTCGGAATAAGATTTTTCATCAGAAAGCATTTTATATATTTTAGGCAATCCTGCACCTATAATCATAATTGGATAACCTAACTGATTTGCTCTATGCAATGCAGCGATCAAAGATCCTAGCTGGTTTTGCTTCATATACTGAATTTCATCTATAAAGAAACAAATTGGCGTTTCCGTTTTTTGTGCGGTTTCTCCGATTGTTGAAAATACTTCAGTAAGTGTTTGCGTTAAATTATTTGACACATACAATTCCCTATCCTGCATTGATAAAGAAAATGAATTATCTTCTGGGTTAAAAGAAACAACTAAGGACTTTATTGCCTCTAATGGCTTCTGTATTAAATGTTTAAATTTTTCTTTTGCACTTACTGTTCTTAAAAATGCCTGAGAACATTCAGCAATCTGTGAAATAAAGTCATTTCTCTCCTCAATTTCAATATGCTTACAAAAAATACCTTTTTCTTCTGCAATACTTTGCAGCTTATTTATTAAAACAGTTTTTCCAACGCCGCGCAAACCACTAAAAATAATTGATTGAGTAGGTATATCCATAGTTAACGCATCAAACATTTGACTTACGTTCTGAATGTCTTCATCTCGTCCAGCAATATATACTGGCATTAAACCAGCACCTGGTCTATATGGATTTACTTTAAACATACAATCACCTCCGCTTATAAACTTATATTACCGCAATACGTAGCAATAAGCAATACAGTTCCGTGATATTTTTCCTATAAGTACCTATAACTTTTTATACCACAATTTCCCTTACAGCAAGCGTAAGTTCCTGCCGAATTTCTTCATTAGGAACAAATGCAGACCTTCGATTCTGATCGTATCCCAGATAGCCAAGATGGATCATATACGTAAGAACCTCATCTCGGTTCTGTATATTTACCGTATCATTTTTAAAAGTTGCCGTATTCACTTTCACTTCAGCGCCTGACAACATTTCAATAACAGCGGACTTTAAGCCATCGAAATCCATATTGATCAACGGCACGATTGTCTCGTAAGAAGCAGTCTCTGACCAGTAGCTCTTAAATTCGCCATTTAGCATAACTCCCACAACCGCCCGTGGATTATATATTTGATGCTCATTTAGGCGATAACCATCATACCACCTTTTGACCTTTTCGTAATTCTGATGATATTTTTTTGCAAGCATCTTCACTTCACTTTCTGTGAAACCGACATAAGACGCCATATTGCCTGCACTAAGCATAGTAAACTCATCAAAATTATTTAGTGCTGACTGGGTTTTCATTTTTTTGATTGGAAGGATACCTGTCAGATATGCGAGAGCAATATATTTAGTTGGCTCAGTACCTTTAAACAGTCCCCTTAGGAAATTAATATAATTTTCCAGTACAGCCTGATTCTGCGCTTCATCTCGAATCAAAACATCCCATTCATCAATAATAATGACAAATTTCTGTCCTGTTTGATTTTTAACTCTTGAAAGCGCATCAGACAAAGAACCGTCTTGGAGAACCAAACACTCTGGATAAATTTCGCGCAACTCGTCCAGTACGCTTTTTGTAATAAACTGTACCACTTTGTTCTTATCTTCACAATTTGCCAGAAACCACTGGATATCAATGTGAATTACATCATATTTGTTAAGATACTTTTTGAAATCCTGTGTTTTTCCTATTGAAAGGTCGGAAAACATCATCTCAGAATCTGCACCTTTGCTGTAATATGCTGCAAGCATATTCGCCGCATAGGATTTCCCAAATCTCCTGGGGCGGCTGTTGCAAATATACGCATCTGTAGTCTCCAGAACGCGATTCATATATTCGATCATACCAGTTTTATCTACATAAATTCTGGAATTCAAAGCAGCCTGAAAAGCACTGTTGTCCGGATTCACAAATCTTCCCATCTATCACGCACTCCCTATACAAAAAAAGCTTCCACAGTATCACTATTTTCTACCAATAATGATATCATGAAAACTTTTTGGTCTCAATAATTTTATGCGTGTTTATGAATTCTTACATTGGTATTATTCGCACAAGCTGTGCAAGCTTTACCTATATTTATCCCATCTTTTGAACCAGTTTTTCAAATTCCGTTTCATCCTCTATAAACGTATATGGAGCATACTCCCCATATGTAGTAGGACGACTAATTGGTAAGCGCTTAATTTTTAGGTATGATAGAAAAATCCCCGACTACTTTTCAGTAGCCGGAGCACCTTGACAATTCACATATG
>NZ_JAQDKY010000015.1:33322-81471 GCF_027662325.1 Blautia faecis
ATCACAGAACAACCAGTTTTTACGGCCTACTGTAAACGGACGGATCGCATTTTCACTGAGATTATTAAAAAAACTGCAGCGGCCGTCTTCCAGATAGGTGGACAGATAGGAGCGGCGGTTCTGAATGTAGGTGACAGCTTTATCCATTCTGCTTCCACGGATAGGGTTCTGCTGATCAAGCCACGCCCAAAAGCCTTCTAGCATCATATCTGCTATCGGAATAGAGTAGTACTCACAGATGCTTTGGATGATAGTCATTTTCTTCGTATACTCACATTGAGAAGATTCCAAGACTGAAATGATGGAGCAATCCGGGTACTTGCTCCTAATGGCTCTGATGATGGACTCATAGTTCGTGGAGAAACCATCTGTACAGTCATTCTGACCGTAGCAGATGATTGCCAAATCATACTCCATATTATCATTCAGAACCATCGTTCGGACATAACCGGCATAGGATACATTACCGCCCATTGAAACATTTGTGAAAGATACGCTGTTGCTGTTGCCATAGGTCTTTCTCAGGTTGTTCTGAAGAAGGGTGCACCAACCTTTTTCACCCTAACCATTTTCTGCAATTGAATTACCTACGACTAGCACATTCACATCAAAGCCATCTACTAGTTTCTGAAAAAAGCTATCATCTGCTTCAGTGCCTCTTTTTTTCTTGCTCTTCCTCCAAAAGCTTCTTGTTGAGTTCCCAAAATTCTGCTGATTTCTAGTCTTCACTGACGCTATTCATCCATAAAAGAATTCCCAGCAGTATCGCCAATATGACAGTTATTATTCCTAATATCAGATTTTTCTGGGAACTACTGCGGTACCCCCTCCCATTTATTATGACTCATATTTTAAATTCCCTTTCCCACTGAATGATTACAAATTTTCATTAAATTGTTTTCTAGCTCTTTCTAAGTCATCAGCATCATCAATTTCACACCACATGTTCTCTGGAACTTCAACTATACGTGCATCGCATTCTCTATAATATAACAAACTTCCTAGCACCTTCTCGTAATAGCTATTTTCTCCCATGTTCTTAACATACCACTTAATTAACGGCATATATTTCTTTTCGACGAAATCACGGCTAAATTTATACATATTAACTGTTTTTCGAGTATTGGTATAATCAAACTCCATTCCTTGCCATTTACCTAATATAAGTGCCTTTGCAACGTCACCTTCTACTTCTATGACTGTACCATCCATGGTATCTTTATTAAATGGTGATACTAAAATAGAGCATTCTCCTTTTCCCGCCTTTAATGCTTCTAGCATTTCTTTATGATAAAAGATATCACATTCCAGCATTAACATATCTTCATCACAAAAATCTATTGCCTTATATAACGAAACAATATTGTTTGTCTCCAAATACCGCTTGTTCTCATAGTACTTGATTGGAATACCTCTCCATTCCATACCGATATGCGATTTAATATAATCTGCCATATGTCCAACTACGATACCTATCTCTGAAATATCACCAATACTGTATAAATTATTTAATGCGTTTTCAAGCAATGGCGTTCCATTTACTTCTACCATAGATTTTGGAATTGTATTTGTAATTGGACGAAGTCTTTTTCCATACCCTGCTGCCAAAATTAATGCTTTCATCTTATTACACCTCACATAATTTTTCTTGATTCCATATAATATCGTTTTTCTTGAGCATGCCCCATAGAAAATGTTTTCCGTGGCAATGCACCGTCTTTAATAATTCCTTGAAATAAACTTTTTTTATCAATTGCATATAAAAGGAAACCTATCGTATCAGAATTATTGCTCAACTGTTTCAAAACACTATCGTCGTGAATATAATCCACAAGAATACTGCTATTATTTACATAGTCATCCAAAAAATTTTGCAAAATTCCTACAGTAAGTTCACCGAGACGTTCATCTAAATACAACGTACCGCAATCATCCTGCGCATAGTATTCAATCTTATGTTTGCTGTATTCTACACATATTTGTTCACGCATATTTTTTAATAAATTTTGTACGTCTACATATTTTAGCAATCTATGAATTGGTTCAAATTTCTGTGCTTCATCCTGCAAATTTTCTAATTCAACTAACGCATATCTTGCTTTTATCTGTGAGCCAAATTCTTCTTTGCGCAATTCATAACACTTTTTCGCAGCAGCCAGTGAATGGTTTCCATCGCCAACAGCAAAGAACATTGCATCTTCATCTAAATTCTGATACTTTTTCTCTGTTTCTTGTAAATATTTTTCTAAAGCATTATCAAATAAAGAAACAGCTTCTCCCTGAACTAATCGTCCTGTAATATGGCCCCCGTCTTGCATCAGATTAAAATCATATAACACTGGCAATTTGTCTTTTATTGTTTCAATTGATTCTAATAATTGATGCTCTGGATCATCACATAAAAGCAATATATGCGGCAGCTCCAGCGGCGCATTTTCTCGAATTTTCACTCTTGGTGGGAGGCGATCTACAACAGTTTTTTCTGTTGCCCGAATCCCTGTATTTGCTGTTGGTGTATAATCATAATCTTCCAAATCTATTACACCGACAATTCCCTTGCGAATAACGCCATTGTTTAATTCTCTTTCCACATAAACATATGAATTTTCATAAACATTAAAAATACCCTTCTGCAAATATTCTTCCATTGTTTTATTTATTTCAACAATTCTATCAGAATCATTTATTGATAATTCTGCTTCTGGTAAAATCAAATGATATGAAGACACATCGTCCCCTACAAGTTTTTTCACCTGTTCCCAATATTCTGGCTGTGATGTAAATTGATCACAAGCAACAACAGCCCATTTACTATAGCTATCTAATGCCGGTAACAAAATATCTGCCTTATTAAATATCATCCTATTATCCCCACTTATTATTTTTACTTCTCAGTTTCTATCCTTTTCTTAATATCAGTAGTACTGATGCCTTTTGTATATGATAAATACTCAATTGATGCCCCATATTCTGCAAACTGCTTCTCTGTCCGCAAGTATCTCGCAGAGCCTTTCCAGTCATCTCCCGAAAACAAAACATCAAATTTGAATTTTTTCAACGCAAGCATCTTATCATCGGTTTCTTCAATTGTTACCAATTCCGCATAATCAACAACTTTCAATGCATTGAGGATTCGTACTCGCTGATTTTCTGGATATACAGGTTGCTTCTTTTTGATATCTGTCACATACTTATCATCACAAACACCAACAATAAGAATATCACACATCTCCTTGCATCTTTCTAAAAGATTCAAGTGTCCAACATGAAACAAATCAAAAACACCACACGTATAACCAATATGATACTTTTTCATTTACATATCCTCCCTCATAATAAATCCCATAAAAATTCTGCGCATTTTCAATCACCATAAAACGCAAAATTAATATTTCTAAACAATGACGGTGCAATTGCTCTAACTCCACCAAACCCTATTGCAACCTCCGATAATCTCGCCATGCCAGAATCATTATCTCCATCTCCAATTGCAACCATTGGCTGTACAAATTGTTTGACAATCCGTTCTTTATCAGCAACACTTATAACCTTTGAAATACGATTGTTTACCACTTCTGCTTTGGAACAATAACAATGATTTTCTATTCCAATTTTTTTCATTAATCTGCTAATCCAAACATCTAAATTTCCTGTAACAACATAATATCTTTCTCTATTTTCTTTTATAAACTCTACAATATTTGAATTCAGTGGAATATCAGAAACTATATCATTAACTTCACTAACCGGAATATCACTTAATATCTCTACTCTTCTTAAAAAAGAAGTGCGAAAAGGAATTTCACCACGCATTGTTGCTTCTGTTAAATTTCTCATTTCTGCATTTCTATTAATTTTTTGTGCAATCGTTGGTAACACTTCTTCCTTGGTAATTGTTGAATCCATATCAAACAAAAATATATACTCTGATATTAATCTCTTCTCCCTTGTAACATATGTACGAAATCATTTTATAAATTTAGCAATTTAGCCAATTGCTCCGAAGAATGTCCATCATGATATTTATAAATATAATCTCTTACTTTTATTCTTTTTTCTTTATATTTATCATTGTGATTCACTACATCCATAATAAAATTTTTTTATTGTTCAAAGTCATATATTTCATGTCCTCAATAAGCTGATGAATATCTTCAACCACAAATCCAGAAATATATTCATTTAAGTCATCCAACACATAACCTATAGGACGATTTAATTGCAAATATTCATATGCTGCCCCAGAATAATCACAGATTAAAGCATAATTATCTTCCTTTACTTTTGAGACATTTACTTAACTGAGAATTAACTCACAATTTAATAAGTTTGGTATCTGTTCAGAATCCACCTGGGTTCTAAATAAACATTTGTTGTGCAAAACAGAGAATTGAAAAAAATTTTTCCGTCTGATCTGCAGTTACTTTGTTGTTAAAATCGATGCTTTCCGATCCATTTATCATCCTTGTGGATAAATCGGAAGCAGCATCCTATTACCTGCGTTATTTTCGCCTTATAGGACGATTTTAAATATATTTATTACCATTTGTATCTTCAAATTTTATACTTATCCACCGTCATTTTGCCATGTATCTTTTTTTCTGGTTAGCTTTTTTACGGCATTTCCGTTACAACAGAAATATAAAAAAACGCGGAAAGAAGGTGGTCTGAATGCCAGTTAATATCACAGAAGAATTCGTTCGTTTTCTGATGAAGCAAAACAAAGAACAAAGTGCTCACATTGCTGAGCTTTCTGCTGAAATTACAAGTCTGAACCAGACCATCCGAGAACTGAAAGAGCAGTTAAACCAAAACTCAAAAACAGTTTCAAGCCACCTTCATCTGACGGACTTAAGAAGCCGACTGTTAAAAAGGATCGCAATCTCCGTGAATCTTCCGGGAAAAAGCAGAGTGCTCAAAAAGGTCATGACAACGTTCATCTAGCTGTTATTTCAAAACCGGATCATGTCAAGGAGCATATGCACTCCGACTGTACCGGTTGTCCTTATCGTGCCAGCTGTCTTGATAAAGCATGCATAAAGGAAGCACGCCACGAAGTAGATGCTGAAGTGATCGTGGATGTCACTGCACACAGCCTGATTGAAGTGCGTAAATGTCCGATGCAAGGTAGTGTAAAAACCGGTGCATTTCCTCTCCTTACAATCGAATCGTCCTTCTTTCATTCCACATCAATATAAGCTTTAAATAAATGATGAGAAACACGCTTTTCTATCGGTGGCAGCTCCATATAATTTTTGTAAAAGCAGGTCAGCCACTGATCCCATCCTGCAGGTGCTTTATATTTTTTCCCCTCAAACTCTACCTCAACAAAGGAATCAAATATTTCTTTCGACGCTTTTATTTTGGTAGTAGCTAGAAAATTTCCTACCCAGCTGGTCTCCTGCGTGCTATATTTTTTTGAATTTCTGACAATTTTTCTGCAAATAAAACAAGGTGACACTTTGCCGCATATTGCTTTTATTGAATTTTTTACGAATCCCACTTTGCCAACGTTCCTTAATTTTGTTTTATACAACAAAAAATGATAGATTTTATTATAAAAATCTCTTTTTCGGTACATCCTCTCCACCAATTTATCGTCTTCTGGTGCATTATCATACACAAAAATATCAATATTGATAGACAACTTCACTCCTTGCTCATTTGGCTCATATAGAACCGTATTGGTATCCAACACCTTTCCAAATGGATATGGAAAATTTATATCGTTTTCAACAGAAAACACCTGATACTGTTTGTTGAACTTATTAAACATCGCCAAGAACCGGTCATAATCTGGGCGCAACATTCCAATATCAATGTCATCATCCCACGGAATATATCCACCATGTCTTATAGCCCCCAGTAACGTTCCTGAATCAAGCCAATAATTGATATTATTTTCTCTGCAAAAAGCATCTACGACATCTAAAATTGCAATCTGTCTATCTTTTAACTCATCCAATAAAATTTCTCTCATATATTTTCTCCGTTCAAGATTATACTTTCTGGAATACGAAAAGTTGCTCATCAGCACGACTTAACCTTAGACTTTAATACCTTCAATGGCATTAAAACTTCCTTACGATAGAATCCGATCAGCATTATAAACAATACTATTTGAATCATATACATTATGCAACCACTCGGAATCAGCAACAATAAAACAGCCTGAATAACTAACAATATGTATGATGCAATGTCTCTCTTCAAATATAGTTTTGCCTGCAAATACCTTCTCATATAGCACAATCTAATTCCCCAAACAACAATATAGGAGATTGCAGTTGAGACAGCAGCACCAATTGCTCCGACCATAGATACTAAAACAATATTCAAAATAATATTGACTACTGCACCAATTGTAGTCGATTGCGCTAACATCTTTGCTTCTTTTAAAGCTGAAAAGATTCCTCCTATATACCCTGCGGTAGCACCAAACACGATAGAAATCAATAAGAATGGTACATATTCCCACGCTTTATAAAAATCCTTTGCATACAGAATTCTTGCAAAGAACTTGTCACTCAAGATCAAAAAACTGCATGCAAGTACCATCAGACAATTAAAGCCGTTATACATATTCGAAAAAAATCCGTCTTTATCTTCTGGATCAAATTCTTTGACAGCCGACAACGTCCACGCTTGCGTAAAAATTGATTGCAAAATATTCAATATTGATGGAATCTTATATGCAACTGAATAAATTCCGTTTGCAGCAGTTCCACATAACCACATTACCACATAGCGATCCGATGCATTTGTAATCCACCAAGCCACCGTATTTGCAATCAAAGGACAGCTATATTTAAGCATGCTGCCTTCCGTATCTTTATTTATTCCCCGAAATCTGAGATATCTCCATGTTTTGGTAACTCTTGTCAGATAGAGCACCTGCGACAGATTCCCTAGAATGCTGGAGAGGAAATAGCCCATCAAGCCCAACTTAAAAACAACCAAGAACAAGATGTTTAATCCAATAAAAACAACCGAACCAAGTACACTTGCAATGGATATCTCTGTGATTTTTTCGCATCCTCTCGCAAACGCTATCATAATACCTACAAGTGCCTGAAAAATATACATCAGAACAAACACTAACAAATAATCATTGAAAATTGGGAACAAATTAGCTACATGATTTACCGCAGAAAATACTAGTAATATAACTAACCCTTTTCCAAATATATCCAAGCTAATGGATATAATATCCTTTTTCTCATAATTTTTGTCTAACGAAAAACGAATCGTAGCATCTTGAATATTCAGAGTCAAAATCGGAACTAACAAGTAAACCGTTGTAGCAAACAAATCATAGGTTCCGTATTCCTCCGTTGTTAATATACTGGTATAAAGTGGAACCAAAAAGAAACTTAGCAATTTTGTTGCAAAGTTACTAAGCGCCAAAACACCGATGTTTTTCGCCAAATACTTATAATTACCCATTTTTTTCCTTTCTTTTTTTACCACTCGATTATTTCGGTTCACATATCCTCTTTACCACTGATTCTATTTTCGCAATTCCTTTTTGGGATAATAGGCTTACACAGATTGATCCAAATAATGTCATAAATACCATTGACACATAGGCTAAATAGCCTCTCCCCAAAATATATAGGATATGCATTTTTTCCAAAATCCGATATACAAACATATGACACAGATAAATTTCCAACGAGATTCCAGAAATAAATGTTACACATTTATTATTTAATACAATACTTTCAACGCTTATTGCATAAATGACCCATAAACCAAAAACAATCAGGCAAACAAATGGCTCCACCAAACCGGATATCTGTGGCCAAGCGTAAATACTTGCAATAGTCATCAACAATATAACCAACAAATAGCCGTATCTGTGCTTTTTGACGTACGTCATAAATTCGCTTCTGTAAAGATAAACCAGACCACCAGCGCAAAAAAACATGGAACAAAACAGGAAGTTCGTATGGCTCTGATACCCTTCCACAACATGACTACTATCAAGAAAATAAAGTTGTTCACTTAAATTGTAAAAAACACACACTACAAATGTCAGCCAAGCATTTTTTTTGCTTCTCATCAAAAAACAATAAAAAGGAAAAATCATATAAAATAAAAATACTATTCCCAAAAACCAGCCCACTCCAAGTACCGAAATGCTTGCATTCGGTAATAAGGCATATACAAGAGTAATATCTGCAATTCCTTCAATGACTGAATTTAAACTAAGATTCGTCATGCAATCCATAAAAACTAACAATGCAAAAAACGGTAATATCTTTTTATATCTTTTTTTATAAAATTCTACAATTGAAATAGACTGATGTAGAATTCTTTCATAATATCCACAACACAAAGAAAAACCGCTAATAATCATGAATAAATAGATCAACCATTTCAGTAGATCTACTTTAGTAGAAACTGTACTTGCTATGCCGGTATATTCCGAATTTTCCAATACATGCATTGCTAAAATTGCAATTGCTGCATATGCCCTCATTCCATTAAGTGAATCATATTTTTTTCTCATAGTTATTTACCAATTCTCTGTAGATTTCATTCATCGCACAGACTCTCTGCGACCAAGTATAATTTTTTTTGATTTTCCTAAAAGCATTTTCTCCCATAGCTTGTCTCATTGAGTCATTTTCAATCAATTTCCTTAATGCTGTTGCTAAATCTACCATCACTTGTTCTTTCGAACAAACATTTACCAAAATTCCGCAGTCATTCTGAACAATGTCTTTTACGCCGTTTTGATTTAATGCAACAATAGGCAGTTTATTTGCCATAGCCTCAAACACGGCTGTTCCGGTTGTCTCTCTTAACGACGGCAGGCAATATACATCCGCCTTCTTATATTGTTCCTGCATCTCCGCAAATGGAATATTGCCATGAAAAAAGACCCGATTCTCCAACTTATACGCTCGAACCTTATTTTTTAAGAATTGCTTCTGTTCTCCTTCCCCATAGATATCTACAATATATGGTCTACTTGTCTCTAGGTGATTCACTGAATCTAGTAAAAGCTCAATTCCCTTTCGATAGATTAATCTGCCCGATACCAGTATATGTATCTCTCTTGAATTGTCATGAAGAAGTTTTTCTCTTTCTCTCAAGTAATCGTCATTTATACCCAACTCTGTCAGTCGATATACCTTATCCTGATCAGCATACTTAACCTTCTTCCTAATTACTTCTTCAGTTTCTGCATTTGAGCAATAAATCAAATCTGCGTGTGATAATGCCTTTTTATAATTCGGTAGCATAATTAGGAGTTTATTCATCCACGCACGAAATTTTTCGTTCTTCTCATGGCCCTCGATATAGTCACTTAAACACTCTGGTGTCTCTTGCGCTCCACCTACCGGACCAAAAATAAAGGGGATATTCAATTTCCAAAGATATCCTGGAAAGCGAAAATCTGCAATTGAAATAACATGGGCTACATCGAACTGTTTCGTTGTATGAAGTTTTTTTGCCTCTTTATATGCAGCTTTTTGCCACATATAATATTGCCCTACCACTGCCAGTTGCTTATTAAATTTATATACAATTTTTCCAAATAACTCTGAGCTTGGTAAGTAAATAAAATGAATATTTTCATAGCCTTCTATCTTATTTTCGGCACAATACTTGTCAATATAAGGCTTATGATCGATTCGAAGCAACACATAAACTTCATTGGTCTTGGCCATATTACTTACCCAGGACCAACCAACATAAGGGTCAGAACCAAACATCGGATTGCATTCAAATGCCGACAATAGTACTCTCATGAAAACCTCCTTATCATCTTTTTTACTTTGTCTTTAGCGACACGTGTAACCCCAGCCTTTTTCCTACCACTTTGGATAGGTCACCGCTAACCAGTGCCAATAAAAAGAAGAAGTATGAGTTAAAGCTAATCTCACCGAATGAACAAAAAAAGAAGCCTATTAAAAAGATCGCTGCCAACTGATTCTCAATGTTATTAAAATAGCCATATCCAACGTTCAAAAAAGCATAAATTGTGTAAACAAAGGGAATCAATCCAATCAGACCTGTTTGAGTAATTACATCCAAAATACCATTTTGAGCATTCAGATATCCTAAAGTTGTATTCTGCATTATGATTGCATTATCATATCCTGCCCCAAGCCAAATATCTGTTCTCATGATTTTTAGAAAAGCATTATAGATTTCAACGCGACCAGTCATCACACTGGAACGATGCAATACATTTACAACAAAATATTGAATCATCGGATTGTTAAAGAGAACATTTGAAAATATCATTACTGTGGTAATCCCTAATACAATTGTAATTAGCATCCACGGTTTAATTCTTACAACAATTTTTCTTCCCAGAATCAGGAGTACTGTTACGCATATGCATGCAATACCAGTTGAACACCTTATCCTTGTACACATAAATATCCCTGCAGCCAAAGGCAAAACAAACGCTATGATATTTCGATTACGTCTCTTTATTGAGTACAAACACAGCCATATATAATACATATAGAACGTGATAAATTTTCCGCCAAACCAATACGTTGCTCCTTGCCATCCATAGGAGAACAATCCATTTGGTGCCAGAATAACCGTTGCCAAATTGAAAAAGGAAAAAACGGTAAATATTCTATATATCATAAGAAATACTTTTTCACTCTGATATGAGAACATATATGACACAATTAAAAAAATTGTAAGAATCCCGAGCAGATAAACAGCAGCACGAAATACTTTCATTAAATCCTTTGTATAATTGATTGTAACCAGTAGTAAGATTATTCCCCACACCATAAATCCAATGACAGGTGCCTTAATCAATCTCAAGCTCTTTTTCGCACATAAAAAAATAGTCACGCTATAAATAAAAAACTGTACCAAGTATATCACGCGTACAATCTGCGCCGCCTTACCGCTCGCATAAATCAGTCCATTTGGCAAAAAGGTCACAAAAATAGATAATAAGAAAAATATCTGAATATATGTAACCTTCAATTTAATTTGCTTCATCTACATATACACCTTTCCAATTTACAATCAATTCGTTTGTATACGACATCAAGCGTTCCTCGAATACACGTGTAGTAAACTTGCTGGTATACAGATTTCGCGCATGTTCTCCCATTGCTTTGTCATCTCTAGCACTCCATGCCGATATCATTTTTTTGCACAACGCATTCACATCCGATTCAAGATAAGAATAACCATCATATTCATCTTTTACCATGTAGTACTGCCCTGAACCAGAACTGATAATCACGTTTTTCCCGAACATAAAACATTCTGTAACAACTACTGGCAACGGATCGTCAATTGAGCAACAGATCAGTGCATTGATTTGCCGATACAATGCAGGGATTTCGCTTCGTTCAACTCGAGGAATGTAATCGATTTCTGGATACTGTTTCACAACGCGCAAAAATTCTATATAATATGGATCCTTCTCATCCAAAGGAGTACCTACCAACATCAGTTTGCTAGCCGCTCTAATTTTCTTCGGCAACAGATTATAGGCTTGAATGGCAAACAGCTGATTTTTCCGGCTACATATAGCTCCCATTACCAAAAATGTATAAATTTTTTTACCATTCATCTGTGCAATGGGCTCTTCATTTTCTGCCAGATCATCCAGTCCATAGTAAAGCATCCGTGTTTTATACTGGATGCCGTTTTTCGCCAATGCCATGGTTGTTCTGTCACTCACTGCCAAAACCATTGTACTCGATGCAACATGAGTGGGCATTTCGGCTGCGATTGGATCAATGTAGGAATCACCTTCATGAAGCCACCAAATTGTCGGAAAATTATTTTTTTCAAATAACTCGACCCATTTGTACATTACGGCCGTATTAACAAATGCAAATTGAAACTTGCAACTCAACACCAATTTTGATAGCATCTTCCATCCTCTTGGCACAATCCAAACTTCAATTTTTTGATCTCGGCAAACTTTAATCAAGTCTCCATAAAATTCTGTATATAGTATCACCTTATACCCATTCTTTTGGTAAACTTTTGCCGCTTCCAGAAGCACCAGCGGTGCTCCTCCATATCCCATTCCATTTGTTACTAGTATACAAGCTTTCACTTTTTTTTTGCATTTGAATCCTACGATCAAGACTAAGGAGTAGATTGCCACAATAATGTCTCTTGCGAACTTTATGCTTTCTTTTACTGCGTGCATTTTATTCTTCCCATTCTCTGTTTGTAATCAAAGCGTTTTTAATCGCCTCAAGATACCCATACTGATATTTCTCATCTGGTTCCAAATATCCACATTCTGCCCATTCATTCCATGCAGTTATAAAGAGCATATCAGAATGATAAACCTCTCTGGCTCGCTTTACCTGCTTCGTCATATACTTTTCAAACTTTTCCGGTGTTGCTCCATCATATATCTTGGCCTCATTTCCTCTTCGAGGCGAGTTATCAAAACCAACAAAGGCACCTGGAACATTTTTCTCGCTTTCAGGCTTTCTTTTCAGGATTGCTTCCCACGCCTTATCATAACTGAGCGGCTTATTTTTATTAAAGAAATTCTCTCCATAGTGCAGTAAGTCAATACCAAAATGTTTACCCACCCAATTCGAAACATTTCTGCGAATTGCTTTCAGATATTTATGCTGATTTGCAAACATATCTCTATATGCGTATAGTGGCTCAAATTCAATATTCAAATCAAATCGACTATCATCTTTATCTTTTGTCAAATCAAAATCTATATTCTGATATGCAAAGCAAAAGCCATTTTCGAAACCATTTTCTTTTGCAAGCTTATTCCAGTAATCCAGCATTTCGTTCAAACAACCAACAATTTCCGGTCTGTATAAAACAAACAAAGGTCTTCCATTCACGGTGATATAGCGTTCATCCTTAAAAAACGGCAGCAAGTAATCAAAATGCTCCCTCCATTCTTTTTCTCTGCCATAATTTTGTGGGATTAATACTTTTTTTGCATCTCCAACCCAAGCCTTTGTCCAAGGTTCATTTGCCCAACAAACACAAAAAGGTAAATCAATTTCCTTATTAGCTAGCATCTGTTCCATTGGCTTTTCCAGCAGCATATGACCGCTAAACCAGTAATGGTAGTAGCAAAAACCATATATGCCGTATTTTTTTGCAAGATCCACCTGCCATTTTTTTATATTATCATCCAGGAGATTATAATAATTTCCATTTAGTGGTACACGTGGTTGGTAGTGTCCTTCGTATAATGGCTTCGATTTTTTTACATTGACCCATTCAGTAAATCCATCCCCCCACCATTCATCATTTTCAGGAATATTATGGAACTGTGGCAGATAAAATGCGATAACTTTCATAATTTTATGTCCTCCGTTTTTATTTCCATCGATTAATTTTTTTATAAACCATTGGCATTATTGGTCTAGCAAACATATACATGAATAAAGCCATTTTCATTTTTTTCCGAATACATGAATCCTGCATGACCAGTTTAAAATTAATTTTTAGAAATTGCTCACTAGTCTGAATTTCAGAATCAAACACTCCATTGCGTGGCGCATTCATATAGATTCGAAAGGCAGCTGCAGTTTGATAGGAACGTGCTGCCTTCTGCAGTTTTTCACTTCGGTTTGACATGTATTCCGTTAACTGCTGACAAATTGTCAAAATATCACAGTCTCTCTTTGAAAACTCTTTTGTGGTAATGCTTCCCTCGCGGTGCATATATCCATAAAGCTTTGCATTACCATAAACGATTTTCTTTGCTTTATCGAAAATCTTATACATTACAGCACTATCTTCAAACAGCATTCCTTCTGGGAATTCGATTTCAGTGAAATAGTCTTTTTTGTACAATTTCCCCCAGGCCGCAACCAAAAAAGATTTCTGATACAACATTTCTACGATTGCATCTTCTGCTTTATAAACGCGCTTAAAAGTTTCCTGCTCAAAAACAATTTTCTCATTCGGATAGCAATGTACTGGATCACAAATTGCGATGTCCCCATCATTCTCTTCTAGAATGTTGTACAAATACTCTACATAATCTGAACTCACCACATCGTCGCTATCAATAAACGTAATATATTCTCCTTCTGCCTGTATAATTCCTTTGTTTCTTGCATCAGATAGACCTCCGTTTTTTTTATGGATAACCTTTATACGTTCATCCTGTCCCATGTAGTAATCACACATTTTCCCACTGCAATCGGTTGACCCATCATCCACCAAAATAACTTCTATGTTGCTATATGTTTGTTTTAAGATGCTCTTCACACAAGTACCGAGATATTTTTCCACATTGTATACTGGGACAACTATACTAATTAGTTCATTCATCTTTGTATGCTTCCTTATATAATCTTTTTAATTCCTGGCAAATACTTCATAATTGTAACTATCATGTAAGAAAGTGCCAGGTTCACGATAACGAGGATCATTCCTCCCATTGCGAAACTCACAGCAAATGGATTAAACTTGAATAGCTTATATGCTAAATTAATTATGACCATGTGGATCAGGTAGATTCCAAACGACTTCTCCCCAATTTCTGACAACACTTGATCTAGCTTACTCTCTATGTTCATGGAATTAAATAGCGAAAAAAGTCCAATTGACTGTATCACAACCAGCACTGAATCATATCCAAATAATGAACTGAGTGGCACACCAAATCCTTCCCACAGCACAGAAGTAAAGATTAGTAGCCCAGATGAAACCATTACAAGCACAACATTAAAATTTTTTTCACGCTTAAACATTCCACGATTCCATGCCGCGCCCATAAGAAGCCAGAACGGATAGATTGTATTGATATGACAATAAAACCCTAGATTAATTTTCCAAAGTTTCAACAACTGAAAAATCGATCCAAATAAAAATAAAATCACAAGAATATATCTCAGTTGCGCATCAGACGCATAATCTGCAAGAATCTTATACATTGGCAACAACACATAAAGTCCAAGAAGACAATATAGATACCACATATGTGCCCAAGTATTTCCTGTTAACACATTATATGCAGCTTGTAATATCTGCCCGAGTTCTAGTGTTCTGGAGTCAAAAAACAATTCCATCCAAGAAAAAGCACCCCCAAAGATAAGCAATACAAGTAGCATACGGAGAATATACTTCCTGTATAGCTTTTTTAAAGGTACTTTTCGATTCGAATCAAGCAATAAGGATCCTGTCATCATCAAAAAACAAGGCACAGCCCACCACATCATATTCATCACACATCGGTACATACTCTTTTCCGCAACTGATGCTCCTTCACCAAATTGCAAAAGTGCCGAATACATTGTATGAATCGTAATGACTGCCAGAACCGAAAATGCTCTAATATGCTCAAAGTGCTTATTCTTTTTTATCTCCATTCCTTTTTGCATCGTTTACTCCAACCTTTAAAAATAGAAATTTTCCAGTTCTTCTCTAGTTGAATTCCAGAACGGTTCCTTGAAATTCAATCTTTTTTCCACAAGATCATCTACATATCCAATCACTCTCGCAGGATTTCCTCCAACAATTGTTCCGGAAAGAACACGTTTCGTAACAACTGCTGCGCCAGCAATAATTGTATTATCCTCAATTACTACTCCAGGCATTATTGTTGCTCCCCCCCCACGCACACATTGTTTCCAATCGTTATCGTTTGAAAATGTGCACGAAATGTTCCCTTGTCTTTATATTGCGGAGATGCTGAAAACATCTGTCCAAAAATGTCATGGGTAACAAACGAAACATTTGCCGCAATTCGAACATTATTTCCAATCGAAATCAAACATGCATCCGCTGGCAAATAAGTCGGTTCAAAATAACAATTGTCTCCCATCACATGAAATACTCGATGTTTCTTCAAATACTCAGCTCGCCAATGTCCGTCTTTTTTTCTGTAAATCGTTTTGAATAAAATTTTATGTATCGCATTAGCTTTTCTTTCTTCAGTCAACGTGTTTTTTCCGTCATTTATTATCATAAGCAAATTCCTTTCTATCCATTTACTTTGCATTTATTAAAAACACATCTTCATACTGTCCGCAGATTTTGTCCCACGTATACTCTTCTGCCACACGCTTTTTGGCCTTTTTCCCCATCTCTGCAATTTCATCTGCAGTCATCAGGTCAGCCTTATCAATCAGCTTAGCCAGATTTCCATTCATACGACTCCAGTATAAAGCGCAATCTTCTGCTACTTCTCTATTAAACCCAACATCAACCAGCAAATTCAAATCCGTACTACCAAGTGCTTCAATCAGCGATGGATTTGTGCCTCCAACGGTATGACCATGAAAATATGCATAAGCATTTTCTCGAATCTTCTTGAGCAATTCCTGATCATAAACAGTACCAACAAATTTGATTCTTTTATCGCTTTTAAAATGCAATTTTTCTTCCAATTCGTTCAGAAACTTAGCATTTACATTTGTGATGATAGCAAAGTCCTTTTGGCTCTTACTCTTCATAAACTCTCGAATCATAACTTCAAAAGAGTTTTCCGGTACGAAGCGACCAACAACAAGATAATATCCCTTCTTCGTCAGTCCTTTTTCCTTATACCAGTTCATCAGTTTTTCATCGTCATCTGGCAGCTTACTGAGTGCTAAATCTGCACCATAAGCGATAAACGTAGTTTTCGGATTTCTTCCTTTAATCCCTTTCCCGTCATAGCACTCATGGATATACTTTTCGATATTCACAGAGTCACAGATAGCTAGGTCACAGTATTTGACCATCATCTGCTCCGAAATCTTCCAGTATTTTCGAATCGGCGCAGACCACTTTGCTCTCATCCACTCGTGTCCATCCGGATTCAGGTACACAGTGCCTCCCAGCTTATGGATTTCTCTGTAGAAATGACCTGCAAAAGGTCCGATACGACAAGCCATTATGTAGACAATTGGATGCGGAATATGATTCTTTTTAATATGCTCACAACAAGCCTTTAGTGCTTCCACATCATAATAAATTGCCTGTGCAGGTCCAATCTGAGGAATATCAATTTTGAAGCAATGAGCATTGTGCAATTCAAATTCGTGGTCATTAATCTTTGTCACACCCTCAAATTTGTTCTCGTCCATGCAGCCATCACCATTGGCTTTACAGGCAACATGATATTTAATATTCTCTTTGCTCTGGTGGTACTCTGTGAGCTTATAGACAAACGTCTCATATCCTCCATACGCTCCGAGGCTTTTGGCGCCAACCAGATACACATGCTGTACTTCTTTTTTTGAATCCATTCCTCTATTCCATCCTCATTTTTTTGTTTTTATCGCAACAATTTCTTTTCCCCAAACACTTTTTCCTGTTACCTTTTGGCCTGGTATTGCTACATTATAATATAACTTATCTATTTTTTAATTAAAAGCAATCACATCGACCCGTCTTTCTTCGCAACCACCATCACCGTCTTCAAAAGAATCTTAATATCCAACCCAATATCCCAATTTTCAATATATTCCTTATCCAGTCTCACAACCTCTTCGAAGTCCGTGATATCGCTTCGCCCACTGACTTGCCACATACCGGTGATTCCCGGCTTGATTGCAAGTCTCGCTTTATGTCGCGGTTCATACAAATTCGTCTCCGAAATCAACGGCGGTCTCGTCCCTACAATGGACATATCCCCCTTGAGCACATTAAAAAACTGCGGAAACTCATCCAGACTCGTCCTTCTAATAAAATCTCCCACCCCGGTCTTATGCGACCCATCCGGCAGCACCTTATTTCCGATTACTCTTGGGTCGAAATCCATCTTGAACATTTTGCCATCGCCCAGTTTGTTCTCTTTCATAAGCTCGGCTTTCCGCGCTTCCGCATCCATATACATGCTGCGGAATTTGTACATTTTGAATTTCTTTCCGTTCTTTCCTACACGTTCCTGGGAGAAGAAAATCGGGCCCGGGGATGCCAGGTAGATGGCGGGGCCAACAAAGATGGTAATGATTCCTGTGAAAATACAGCCAACCAGTCCGCCGCAGATATCCATCAGGCGCTTCAGGAAAAGCTGTCCGAAGGATGCATAGTTCAGACTTGTGGTCAGAACTGTATAGCTTCCAACTTTTTCCACAAACTGTCTTTTGCCAGTCTGGTTGGTGATTTTTGCAAGGTTCAGATGAACGGTTACGCCGGTTTCGGTGAGCTTATCGACAAGCCCATCCGGGTATGGCAGATCTTCGGAGATGACAATCAGCACCTCGTCAATCCACTCCTGGCAGACGTACATAGGCACGTCACTTTCGCCTGCCACAACAGGGACGCCACAGATTTTCTCACCGGTACATTCCTCATCGATCACAACCACTCCGGCAAGGGAATATCTGGCATAATTGTTTTCCTGCATGCTGTGCACTACGTTCTTCGCTACCGCTTTGGAGGTGATGATCAGCAGCTTCTTGTCGCCGCCGTTTTCCATTTTTTTATGTAAGGAATTTTTCCAGATTTCTCTTATGGCATAGGTGAGGATCAGGTAGATCACAATTGTGGTAATCAGGATCATTCTGGAAAAGCTCTGGCCTTCCTGGATTATGAACAGATAAGCGATTGCAAGAGCACCTACTATCACAGCATTTTTCAAGGTGGAGACAAATTCCTTATAGTGACCTCTTTTCAGAACGCTTTTCATGGTGCCGGAGGTGAAGATCACCACCAGGTCTGCAAATCCAAGGAATATTGCCATATTTCGATACAATATATCTCCATACACATTGAATCCGTACCCGCGGAATGCATATGCCAAAATAAATGCCAGCTGCAGACAGATCATATCCAGAGCAATAAAATCCCCATGTTTTAACCAGCCCTCTGAGTCCTTCCGATACATATTTTCCTTTTCCCTCCCAAGTACTTTTCTTCCGTTCAGCTTAGGTAAATACAGCTGACAGAAGCCTTCCATTCTCTAAAATGCAATGGCAAAATCTATTTTTTGTCTTATATTTATAACTTATCTAAATTTATTTTTTTCCCGCCAACGCTTCCCGTTTATGATTTTTCTCAGGCATCTTTGGGTCACCTCTCTCTTTGGATCTGTAACCACCGTTCATGCGTCAGCGGTATTATTTATTCCTTTTTTTCCAATTTCGACAAATTTCACCATTCCAGTCTTCTTAATAAAATACCACCCTGCCCTATTAGTGTCAACCCCCCCAGGTTTCTTTCTGGCCTTTCCGGCAAAGTTTGGTAATTTTATCCACTTAACCCGATTTTCCCACTGGTTTTTTCCACTACTTTTTCATAAAGTGTTTGATAAACAGGTACATGAGAATCACCAGTGCCCCAAAGTACCCCAGCACTCCAAAAGCCGGAATTCCCATTATTTTCGGTGTCATGTCTGTGGTGCAGATAATACTGGAGCTGATCAGAAGTGCCATGACCCAAAGACCAAGCACGATGTTCCGGATCAGGCGGCGCATCAGCCACGCCAGGTCATCGGAGGCGTGAAGGTCCAGATTGATCTTGGTCTGGCCCTTCATGCAGCCCTGCAGGAAATCTGCTGCCAGCGCAGGGATATCCACGGCGCGGAGCATGGAGCGATACAGCTTTTTCCCGGTGCCCTTCATCTGCTTCTTCCAGTTTCCTTCATCCAGAAGGTTTCCCTTCAAGCGGGCTGCTGCAATCTGCACCATATTGATCTCCGGGCTGATATCTGCCAGTACCCCTTCCATATGCGTCAGTCCTCTTGCAAGCATGGTAAGGCCATGGGGCATGACGATCTTGTTCTCCTTCATTACGTCCATCAGATCTGTGAGGATTTCTACGATATCGATTTCGCCAAAATCTGCGGTGCCGTATTTCGCCATAAGGTCTCGGATGTCTGTGTAAAGGCGGCTCTGATTGGGTTTCCCCTTGAATTCTCCAAGTGCCAGCACTGCATCCTGAATTTTTCCAATGTCATTCAGTGCCACCCCTTCGATAGCCTGCCCGATCAGCTCGCGGTCACGATCATTCAGCCGTCCCATCATTCCCATATCGATCCACACGATTTTGCCGCCCTGGATCATCACATTTCCAGGATGGGGGTCTGCGTGGAAAAAGCCGTCGTCCATAACCTGCTTGATAAAATTATCCACAAATTTGCTGCCGATCTCATCAAGGTCATAGCCGCCTGCGAGAAGCTCTTCCTTATGGTCGATGGGAATACCGTCGATGTATTCCATAACAAGGACACTGGCTGTGGTATACTCCCTGTAAAGAATAGGCGTTTTTACAAATGCCACATTTTTATTTTTCCTGGAAAATTCTTCCATGTTGGCTGCTTCCGTCAGGAAATTCATCTCTTCCTGGGTGACGCGCCACAGCTCTTCCAGCACAAGATTCAGATCTACCGCTTCCTTGATGCTTACAGGGGGAAGGAGCTTCACCGCCTTCTTCATCAGGCCGATATCGCGGGCCATGATCTCGTAGATGCCCTTTCGCTGAACCTTTATCACAACTTCTTCGCCAGTTTTCAGGACGGCGTGGTGTACCTGGGCGATAGAGGCTGAGCCAAGGGGCTTCTCCTGGATTTCCTGAAATTCTTCCTGCCAGGGACAGCCGAAGGCTTCCCGGAGGACTTCTTCTACTTCCGCAAATGGCATAGGGTCTACATCAGAGCAAAGCTTCATCAGCTCGTCGCAGTAGCGTTTGGGCAAAATGTCGGAACGCATGGACATGATCTGTCCCAGCTTGATGAAGGTGGGGCCGAGATCTGTGAGAATGAGGCGGAGCTTCTCCGGGGAGACGCCTCGGGTGATGGCATGCTTGTGGAGGACGACTGTAATTTCTTTTAGCCTTTCTTTATAAGTGCCGGTGTCTTTGCCATTTGACTTCTTACCAGCTGTACTGCTTTTCTCATTTTTACCCTGTTGGATTTCTGCTTCCAGATTCTTTCTTTGTGCCTGGTCTGCTTCTGACTTCATCGTACTGTCATTCTTTGTCACACCCATGTCTGTTCCCCTTACTGAAAAGGCAGGATTCGGGTACTCTTTCTCCTCATCCTGCCTTCATAAATTTCTTTATTTCGTTCTGCAATGCCGTTCAGGATTTCCTGCTGCACTTCTTAAACAAGGCAATACTATTTCTTTTTCGGAAAATGTTATTGCTTATTCCTGAGGGTCGTCCTCGTATTCTTCTTTGGCTTCCTCCACTTCTTCTGCCTCTTCCTCTTCTTCGGCAGTCTCCTCTGCGTCTACGTCTTTCGCCTGCATCTTGCTGATCTGCTCTTTCAGGGCGGCCAGCTGATCCGGAGTCATTTTGCCAAGGACTTCCTTCAGCTCGTCCGGGTTGGATGGCTTCAGAGTTACGTTTACGTTCTTCTTCACGCTCTCTTTGATATTGTGCTTCAGTTCCTGATTGAGGACCTTGCCCTGTTCTACAGTGAGCTCACCTTTCTTTACCAGTTCATCCAGAACTTCTTTGGATTTCTCTGCGGTCACTGCTGCAGTGCCGATTCCTGCAAGTAATATTTTTTTGATGCCTTCTCCAAGTTCCATAGTGTGTGCTCCTTTCTTATTTACAGCTATATCTGCCAACTCCCTGTGGGATTTTCGTTTTCAGCAGATCGGACTTCTCATAAAAGTCCAAGAAATACCAGCCCTTTAGGTACGAAAATGATCAGTCCGGCGATGGCGGCCATGATGGCGGCGATCAGGACGGCGCCTGCTGCGGTGTCCTTGGCGATCTTCGCCAGGGGCTTGTACTCGCTGGTCACCAGATCCACCACGGATTCTACGGCGGTGTTCACCAACTCCAGTGCCATCACCAGTCCGAAAAGGCCAAGACAGATGCACCATTCCACTGGGGAAAGCTTCAGGATGATGCCTGCGATCACTACCAGGACTGCCATGATACAGTGGATCTTCATGTTCCGTTCCTTGCGGATGCAGGTGAAAATTCCTTCAAATGCGTATCCGAAACTTTTCGTAATTGGTGGTTTCTTGGGTGCTGTCATTTCGTACACTTCCTGTCTGTTGGTTTGGGGATAGTATAGCATATTTTGTGCTAAATTACTATAAATTTAGATATTTTTTACAATCATCTCATAATTTTATATCTTTTTGTCGTTCCTTCAGCTTCTCCATAACCGTAGGATACCGCTTATAATCTGTATGTGGCAATGCCTGTGCCGCTACCATTAATTCCAGGAAATCCTCCACTTCGGCGAACTGAATATAAACCATTTCTTCCAGGATCTGGTCGATGTCAGTGAGGAGACTCCGGTTTAAAAGAAGCTTCTGAGCTCCTTCCAGTGAGGAGTTTCCAGCGTTGATAATGTGGTCGCGATCCATGTCGGGATACATGCCGATGGTGATGGCAGACTCTTTGGATACGTGTTTGCCAAAGGCTCCTGCCACGTAGAAGCGGTCAGCCTGGTCTAAGTCAAGACCGGATTCACGGAGCATGATCTCCACCATGGTGTGAGCGGCGGATTTGGTGCGGATGAATTCGTCAATGTCTTTCTGGTAGAAGTACAGACCTGGGGCATATTCCACACAGAGCTGGTTGTCTCTCTCCTGGATAAGAGGGCTTTTTTCCGGAGAAAGCTTGCCGCGGATGTCGATCCAGCCCTCCAGAAAAAGCTCTGCGATCAGATCTATGATGCCGGAACCGCAGATTCCCCGAGGTTCTTCCCCCGATGAATTCTCCTCATGATTACCTGAATTTTTCTCATGGCTTCCTGAGTCTTCCTTATGGCTTCCAATCACATGCACATAAATATTTCCATCTCTTATCTTCACTTCATCCACAGCTCCAGCCTCCGCCCGCATTCCGGTGCGCACCACACCGCCCTCCAGTGCCGGACCTGCTGCGCCTGCGCCGCAGAGAAGGAATTCTTTATTTCCAATCACCAGCTCGCCGTTGGTTCCGATGTCGAAGAAAACACTGATCTCGTTTTTCTTGTATAATTCAGTGTCAATCATGCCACTGATAATATCGCCACCAAGGTAGTTTGACTTGGCAGGGTAACAATAAACGTAGCCTTTCAGCGGAATGTCCAGATCGCGCGCCAATTGAAAGCCGGGGCAGTCGGCATGAACTGCGTGTGGAGTGTAGAAAACGCAAAAGGAATCCATTCCAAGAAGGAAGTGAATCATGGTGGTGTTGCCCGCGATTACCATGGAGAGCGCGGAGTGGCTTGCATCCAACTTATCCATGCATTCACAAATGGATTCCACCGTAGCCCGCCGCACTTCTTCCAGCTTTTCCCTATTATCTTTACAGTAAAAAATTCTGGACAGAATATCTGTCCCCCACTGGATCTGCTTATTGAAGCAGCTGACTTCCTTCAAAATCTCTCCACTGTTGCAGTCCAGAAGTCTCGCCACCACAGTGGTACTTCCCAGATCCACCGCCAGCCCATAATGCTGCGCGGTGGTATCTCCTTCCTCTATCTCCACCATTTCCCAGTTGTCCCCATTCCAGGCAAGGGAAACCGTTATTTTCCACTTTGCATTGTCAAGCAAGGGGTATAACTCCCGCAAAATGTGGACAGGTATATGAACTCGCTCTTCCACACCTGCTGCCGCCAGGCTATCCAGGATTCGTTGCTGATCTGAGCGGGGATCGTCTTCGGTTGGGAGGGGGAGTTCGAGATATCGTTTTTGGCTGAGTCCGTTCATCATTTTTCAGCTCCTTATTTTTACTCATTTTTCAACCTATGAAGAATTTATGGTTATTTTAACCGCAGGTATTTTACTTGTTTCTATTCTAGAATTTGCCATACATAAGAAATAGCCGTCCTAACCCTCGGAAAGTTGCGGAACGGCTATCTCAATAGTCAACGCCCAATATAACAGGATCGGGTAGAAAGTGTCTACCTTCCAGCTTTTCTGGTGAACATATTATATCTATTCTATATGATTTTGTCAATCAATAATAGAAAATGGAGCGAAAATCATTTAAGCGATCACTTACACTTTTAGCTTTTTCCATGCTGCTTACCATGCTCCTTGGAATATCTTTTCCAGTGAGAACCCAGGCAGCGTCTCCGGGAACATGGGTGCGGGTCTGCCACAATGGGTACGGCGATCCGGTGGAAATTGGCGGATATTCCTATTACTATAACCATGAGCAGGGAAGCCCTCTTTTCCAGGTGTGCCGTCAGGATTGCCAGACAGGGGCGACCCAGGTGATCCTCGATTTTAAGCCACAATATATAAGCGTTGCCACATTCATCTATACCAATGGCAAATACCTGGTCTACCAGGATGACATAGGCTATGTCTACTGCAAAAATGCCGATGGCACCGGTAAAGCGCGCAAAATCCTGGATCTCCACATATATAAGACCAAGAACAGTTTTACCACCATGATTCCCTATAGAAACAAAATCTTCTATAGCACCTGCAGCGGATACACCACCCATTACAAAATTTACAGTGTAAACATCAACGGCAAGGCCAATAAGAAGACGATCTCCAAATCCTACAATCTGGAATTCCCATCACCCCAGGTTCAGGACCGTTACTTTTACGTGTCTAATAAAAGGAATCAGGCTGCTGTCTTAGATGCCAAAACTGGCAAGATCCGGAAATTAAACAGCAGCGGAACTACTTCCACAGTTACCCGCATAGGAAATTACTGGTATTACGCCGTATCCACCCGTACCTTCTGGTACTACGTGAGCAAAAACGCTACATACTTGTAACTATTATAAAACTTCCCATACCAAATGAATTTTTATTGTTGGTGTGGGAAGTCTTAAACAATTATTTTATCTCTTATTTTTCTAATTGAATTAATAAATCGTCTAGCATTACCTCAAAAAATTCTGCTGTTGGTTGTTCTTCTTTTTCTTTAATATTGATTAACTCAATTAAATCTTGGTCAGATAAGCACATAATTAATTTTCCATTTTCACGTAAACATCCTCTTGCTGCTGAAAGAGCATTCTTACTAGCTCCTTTTCTTGATATAATTATTGCAACACGTCTTAAAGCCTTTTCATATAAATACTTTTCTGTTGTGTATATTTCCTTTTGACTTATTTCTTTTTCATAGTTTTTGAATTCAAACACTATATATTTTGTATTAAAATAATTTTTAATTGTATCAAAAAAATCTTGATTTACACCATTTTTTATTTTACAACATAAGTCAAAACGATATAAGCCATTATTTGAAGACTCCTGAACTTTCCATAATCCCAGATATTCACCAAGCACATTTTTTAATATTTCTATACAAATGTCCTCATATTCTTTAGAACGTTCTCCTTTTCCAGGTTTGATAGCTAACAACTTGGACTTCCATGTACCTTCATTTTTTATATTCCTCTGTTCTTGAAATAAAGAATGACAAGGCTTTTCTAATTTCAAATCATCCACACTGTACGTTAGCAAAGAAATGAACTCATTCTTAATGTCCGGATATTCTTCAAACAACCAAAGTATATTACTTAAGGTCCAAATATGGATTTTATATTTTTCGAAATATTTTTCTACTATTTCTTTTGAAACAATATTCCCAACAACTAATATCAGATCTTCCTTAGCTTTTAAAGACACCAAGTATGCGCAAGCTCGCTCTATATTTTTTTCAATAGCATAATTACTATTATAAATTTTTAATTCAAAACAAATATCTTTTCCCTGCACATTGCATTCAAAATCCACACTCTTTCCAATTTTTACACTTTGACACTTTTTAAAAAGATATTTTCTAAATATATCAGCAAACACATCCTCCCTTACCACATAAGACGTTCGTAACAAATTTTCTTCTGTATTTCCTAGTTTTTTCGCTATCTGAGTTACAATTTCCACATTCGGGCTATACACCAATTGTCTATACATCCATGCTTTATTACTTATATCAAGATTAAAACTATCTGGAATTGCCTTCAATCTTGCAAATTCCCGATGGGTTATTTTTCTAATGACTCCATTGTTACATATCAATGGGATTTTTCGTAAATTTGTATCTGCTAAATTAGCCTCTACATATTGATTTTTTTCCCAGCACAAAAATGTATTTTTTCTAATTTTCTTGTCAATCTGCTCATAATTGACTTTATAATAATACCCATCCACCTCATCACTTTCTAATATTTCATTTATCGAACATATACTTTGTTCTTCAAAATCAGGAAATTTTAACTCACATTCTGATGAATCTCTAGTACCTATAAGATAAACACAATCTTCCTTAATAGGTAATCCAGTAGAACCCTCGGTATTTATAATTCTATAACTATAATTATAACCTTCATCCTTTAAATAGTCTAATAATGCTTTAAAAGGTTTTAATCTAGCATAACCACACTGAACAAGAAAGAAAACCTTTTTAGGCTGTTTAAATTCGATAACTGCCTTTACCGCATTTCTAAAATGATGTGTTTTCCCCATACCTGCACTCGTAAAAGAAAGTCCTCTACGAAAATCGCATGCTAAGATATCCATATCAGGTATTTCTTCAAAATTATTATAATCAAGCTCCCCTATTTTATATGTTTTATCCTTTGCATTGTTTTCATAAAGCTCTCTAGCTCTTTCATCATGTTCATAAGCAGCCACAACTTTACAACTGGCATTTTCAAATCCCATTGCCATTGCACCAATTCCTGCCCCCAATATTACAACCCTGTTTTCCCTAATTTCCATAAATTCATCCTTCTGTACAATACTATAAATTTGAAAAACCGATTGATTTTTCACGACCAATCGGCTATGTACCATTGTGCAACTAAACTAACTTCAATGCAATTTCTTTTATTTTCGCTTCGATATTCTTCATATTATCTGACCACTGATTTTCTTTTATAAAATAGTCTTTTATTTGAAGATAACTTCTGTCATTCAAAAGATTCGTCGCCTTAACCGCAGCATATGACTTATCAAATAAACAATTCTCCATTATCTTTTGCAAACGGTTTCTATATTTGTTCTTGTATCCTTCTTCTTTTAAATCCTCTTCTATTTCTTCCAAATGCACTTTCAATGCTTCCCACTCAGTCATCCTTGGAACCATTACTCGTTCTATATCGTTAAGCCCTATTACCTCTATTGTATTTTTGCCAATGCCTTGTGTATCGATTCCTTTTAATCTATAACGATTTACACTTGTCACCCCTAAATATTCTTTTGGTTCGTCTACACATGGATTTACAATTCTTTCTTCACGCTTATTTTTCTTTCTATTACATCTCAAACAAGCAGGAAAAAGATTCTCCCATTCTACAACTTCATCTGGATTCTCCGATTTCGGAAGAAAATGGTCTATTGTAACATCTTTAGATTCTATTCCTAATTTACATTCACAATAGGAACATTTTCCATGACTCATCTCTAGCATAGCCTTTTTCAAAGGCTCCTTTATTTTAGATGAATTCCATACATCCCTATCTTTATCTTCAGCATATATTTTTTTAATTCTTCACAGACATCATTCTTAAGCTCTTCTGGTTTTTCACCTCTACTAAGCTTTATCATATGCTTCAATCATCTCCATATCCAATTCTAAAACTTTACTTTCATTGCTATCTGGTTTTACCATTTCCTTCAATTTTTTATAAAATGCTTTTGCATCATCATAATTTTCGTGGTCCATTGCCAATGAAAATTTTTCCAAATAATCATTAAAAATAGCTGTTTTAGGCTCTACTCCCATTTTATATTCCTGAATAGCTTCTATACTCCATCCCTTATAATTTCCTTTTTCTTCTGCAAATGTCATTGTTTTTATATCAAAAACTTCTGCTGCATCTAATGACTGGATTATAAATGGCGAATGTGTTGAAATAATAAACTGGCAATTTGGAAATGTTCTTTTCAAATCGGCTACTATTTCTTTTTGCCATTTCGGATGTAAATGTAAATCTAGCTCGTCAATTAAAATCACAGCTTCTTCTTCCAAAGGGTTTAAAGAATTCGGATTTGCAATAGATAATCTTTTTGCGATATCCGCAATAACAGATAATACAGCTTTATATCCGCCACTTAATTGATCAATTTGTAAATCTATTCCCTCTGCGTTCGTCATTACCATTCTTGATGGTGCTAGTTCAATTCGCAGATTAGAATACCCTTTTATCATCCGTTCTAATGCTGTTCGGACACAATTAAGTTTCGGATTTTTGTAATTTGAACTTTCACGCAATCCTCGAAGTTCAATGTCCTCTTCTGTCTTAAACCAGTCATAAAAGTCTCTAAAATAATTCACATTGTCAAAACAATTTCTTAATGCATCTATTACATTAAAATTTTTAATATGACCGCGCTGTGGTACTTCTCTTATAATTCTATCAGTTCCATAATAAAGCACCAGAGGTAATGCTTTCGTTTCAACACACTGTGCATATTTTATCTTTAATTCCTTAAGGTCTTTAACATTTTCCAGCTTTTTTTCGCTGATGTTTTCAAATGGTTTCTGCGATGAAAATCTACGCTTATTAGTCCAGATATACCGTTCGTTATCCAGGCTTATTCCTAATGTAACCCCTGTACTATTTGCTCCGTTTCTAATATCGTTATTCGTTAAATCACATTTTTTCATTGCCTCTGCATTGATCGATCTTAATACAGGTACAAATGCCTTAGTAATGCTCTCCAATATAGTAGTCTTTCCGCTCCCATTGTCTCCGATTAAAGCAACAAAGTTTTTATTTTCGAATATAATATCTTGCTTTTGAATATTTCTAAAATTCGTCAATTCCAGGAAATCAATTTTCATTGCATCACCTTCTCTATATAATATAAATTGATTATATCTTACAAACTCCTTCTCCGCAAGGTTTACTATAGGTTTCAAAAAAACTCCCCACCGATCATTCAGTGGGGAGTTTCTCAATTCCAGTAATCTTTATTTCGCAACAAAGTTTACAATCTTATTCGGTACATAAATCTCTTTCACAAGAGTCTTTCCTTCCAGGAAGGAAGCCACTCTCTCATCCTTCTTAGCCAGCTCAAGAGCTTCCTCTTTCGCACAGCCGTTAGGGATTACGATGGTTCCGCGAACCTTACCGTTGACCTGAACACCGATTTCTATGGAGTCCTCTACAGTCTTACTCTCTTCATATTCCGGCCACTGGGAAAGGGAAAGTAAGCCTTCTCCGCCGATGGTCTCCCAGATTTCCTCGCAAAGATGAGGTGCAAACGGGCAAAGGAGCTTGATGAAGATTACAAGGTCATCCTTGCTGATCTTACCAACAGCATAAATCTCGTTGATGAGAGTCATCAGGCAGGCAATTGCAGTGTTAAACTTCATAGCCTCAATATCGGAGGATACCTTCTTGATTGCCTTATGGATCTTAACCTCCATATCCTTGGCTGCCGGCTCCTCTGTCATGATATCGGTCAGTCCTGCAACTCTCTCAAGGAAACGTTTGCAGCCTCTTACGGAGCTGTCGTTCCAAGGAGCAGCTGCGCCGTAGTCACCCATGAAGAGAACGTAGGTACGAAGTGCATCTGCACCATACTCATTTACAATATCAAGCGGATCAACAACGTTGCCCTTGGATTTACTCATCTTGTCGCCGTCTGAGCCAAGGATCATACCCTGTGCAGAACGTTTCGCATATGGCTCCGGAGTATTGACAATTCCCATGTCATACAGGAAATGATGCCAGAATCTGGAGTAGATCATATGTCTGGTTACATGCTCCATACCGCCGTTGTACCAGTCAACCGGCATCCAGTATTCCATCTTCTTGCGGTCTGCAAGAGCTTCTGTATTGTGTGGATCCACATAACGAAGGAAATACCAGGAAGATCCAGCCCACTGTGGCATGGTATCCGTCTCTCTCTTGGCATCGCCGCCGCATTTCGGGCATTTGCAGTTTACGAAAGAATCGATCTTTGCAAGTGGGGACTGTCCGTCCTCACCAGGCTGGAAGTCTTTGATCTTCGGCAGACGAAGCGGAAGCTCCTCATATGGAACTGCTACATCACCACATTTCGGACAATGAACGATCGGGATTGGCTCGCCCCAGTATCTCTGACGGTTAAATGCCCAGTCTTTCATCTTATACTGAACGCCAGCTTTACCAATGCCCTTCTTCTCAAGCTCTTCCAGCATGCGCTTGATGGAATCCTTCTTATTTGTATAGCCATTCAGGAAATCGGAGTTGATCATCTCACCGTCACCTGTGTAGGCTTCTTTCTCAATGTCGCCGCCCTTGATAACCTGGATAATGTCAATACCAAATTTCTTGGCGAAATCATAGTCTCTCTGGTCATGTGCCGGTACCGCCATGATCGCGCCGGTACCATATCCCATCATTACATAGTCTGCAATGTAGATCGGGATCTTCTTGCCATTTACAGGATTTACGCCCTCAAGTCCCTGGATGCATACACCTGTTTTCTCTTTTACAAGCTGGGTTCTCTCGAACTCAGTCTTCTTCGCACACTCTTCACGGTAAGCCTTGATCGCATCCATGTTGGTAATGCGGTCAGCATATTTGTCGATCAGCGGATGCTCCGGTGCGATAACCATGAAGGTTACACCAAACAGGGTATCTGGTCTGGTGGTGTAAATCTGCAGTGTCTCATCAATTCCATCAACTGCAAAGTTTACGAAAGCACCTGTGGATTTACCGATCCAGTTTACCTGCTGCTGCTTGATGTTCGCCGGATAGTCCACATCCTCCAGTCCCTCAAGAAGCTTGTCTGCATACTGGGTGATTCTTAAATACCAGACATCCTTGGACTTCTGGATAACGTCGCTGTGGCAGATATCGCATTTGCCGCCCTGACTGTCCTCATTGGAAAGAACAACCTTACAGGATGGGCAATAGTTAACTAATGTCTTATCACGGAAAACAAGTCCGTTCTCAAACATCTTTAGGAAAATCCACTGGGTCCATTTATAGAAATCTTCCTGTGTGGTATCGATCACACGGCTCCAGTCAAAGGAGAATCCAACACTCTTCAGCTGATTAGTGAATTTCGCAATGTTCTGGTCTGTGATCTCACGAGGATGTGTATTCGTCTTAATCGCATAATTCTCAGTAGGAAGTCCAAATGCATCGAATCCGATTGGGAACAGTACATTGTATCCCTGCATTCTTCTCTTTCTGGAAAGTACCTCGATACTGGAATATGCCTTAATATGTCCAACATGCATTCCCGCACCACTTGGGTATGGGAACTCTACAAGGCCGTAGAATTTCGGTTTATCACTTCCGTCAACAGCTTTAAATGCCTGCTGCTCTTCCCACTTTTTCTGCCATTTCGGCTCGATTTTCTTAAAATTGTGTTTCATTGATGGTTCCTCCACATTTATTGTGCCTGTCATAACTGTTCAATGCATTCACAGCTATTGCCTGTCAACAAAATAACTGTCGGCTGATTTGCCTGTTTATCGCGCAGATCAGGCGCGTTATTTTGCAAAAATCCTTTTACCATTCTAATCCAACATAGTGGTTTTGTCAACGAGAAACCGCCTCTATTGCGGCCTGAAGCTGATTATCCTCGTCATGGGTATAATCCGTCCGATTCAAAAGACTGGCATCCAGTTTCACCTCCACATCCGGTGTGATTCCAACCTTGTGGATATCATTGCCCTTGGGGGTAAAATATTTCGCCGTAGTCAGCTTCACCGCACTTCCATCAGAGAGCTGGCGGATGCTCTGAACGATTCCCTTTCCATAAGTGGTGGTTCCCACAATCGTTCCAATCTCATAATCCTTCACTGCCCCGGCGAAAATCTCCGATGCACTGGCGCTGTTCTCATTTACAAGCACTGCTAGCGGAATGTCGATCGGGGTGTCGCCGTCACACTTCATCTCCTGTTTTTCCCCATATTTGTCCTCTGTATACACGATCAGTCCTTCGGGCAAAATCTGGCGCAGCACATCGCACACAGAAGAAAGCACCCCACCTGGATTGTCACGAAGATCCACGATCAGCTTCTCCATGCCTTTTTCCTGAAGATCTTTGTACGCATCCTCAAACTGCTGGGGTGTCACCATGGTAAACTCTGTAATTCGCAAATATCCTATAGAATCCTCCAGCATTTCATAAGAAACAGTGGGCAGTTCCACATCGCTCAAAGTCACTGTAATTTCTTCCGGTTCATCTGCCTCCTGGTGATAGACGGTCAGGATAGAAGTACAGTTCTCATTTTCCCGGATCATCTTTGAGACCTCAGCTGGCGTCATTTCCGTTACATCCGTTCCGTTCACAGCCGTGATCACATCATTCGCCTTCAGTCCGGCCTCATCCGCCGGACTGCCCTCATAACAGTCCACTACCAGAATTCCGCCCTCTGTATTCTGGGTAATGCTCACGCCGATTCCAGAGTAAGAGCCCTCCGTATCTCTCATCTCCTCCTCGTATTCTTCCTCCGTATAATATCTGGAATACGGATCCCCCAGCCCATACAGAAGCCCGGTATAAATCCCCTCTTTCAGCGAATCCTCATCCACATCTTCCAGATAATTCTGATCTATAATATCTTCCAGATACTTAATCTTCTGGGTAACCGCCACATCCGACAGTACATTACTTCCCGCACGCCCCGCTTTCTGAAGACCCACATATCCCCCGCCCAGCACCAGGGATGCGCAAAGCACACCAGTTACAGCCCCCTTCATAAATTGTTTATCTGCCATATATTATCACTCCTCACCATACAAGTTTCATCCAGTTGCCAGCTAGCTCACCGGAGCGTTGCACCGACTTGCGTGGAATATCATTTGCCCCAATGCGTCCGCCTTGAAACACCTTACTTGTTTTTATACAAAAGGACTGCCAGATCTCTCCAGCAGCCCCCATATCCTCATCTCATATTCTGGCGGAATGCGAACAACCGCCCTTATTGTAAAACAGAACTCTCACACCTTCAAGTGTTTTCTTGTAGTAATAAAGCTTCCCACAAGACCAATTCCAATTCCCAGAGCCAGCGCCACCGGAACCAGTGTCTGGTAGATCTGTCCAACCGGAATGAAATCTACAACACCCAGAAGTACGCTGAACTTGGTATATACATAGGTTACCACATTATTGTAACAGAAATACAAAATGATCAGTGGAATTCCCGCACCGATCAGTCCCAGGATCATACCCTCCAGAAGGAACGGCGCACGTACAAAACTATCGGTAGCACCAATATATTTCATAATTCCGATTTCGTCCTTACGAACTGTAATACCAACGGAAATGGTATTGCTAATCAAGAAAATAGCGATCAGCAGCAGGATCACGATCACAGCCACAGATACATAGGAAACAATACGGTTAATGGAACCAAGAGTCTTGGCAGCCTGTTCAGACTGATTGACCTCTCGTACATTATCCAGTGTCTTGATGTAGGCAACCAGCTCAGACTGTTTCTCAATGTTGTTCATGTACACACGGTAGTTGGATGAGTTTGCCAGCGGGTTATCATCCTTGAAACCGTCTGCTGCCTCAGAGTCATCACCGAAATATTCCTGCTTCATCTTCTCCCAGGCTTCATCACCGGACTCAAATTCAATCTTGGAAACCTCCGGGCGCTGCCTGATCAGTTCTCCAACTGCATCCATCTGCTCCTGCGTGGTTCCTTCATTAAAAAGCACTGTGATCGGCACATCTTCCTCAACCTTATGCGCCAGCGTATTCACATTATTTACAATGGAAAAGAAAATTCCGAAAAGAAAAATACATGCTGCCATCGTAATAATAGAAGCAATGGAAAA
The DNA here is from genome assembly GCF_027662325.1 of Blautia faecis. Lineage (NCBI taxonomy): Bacteria > Bacillati > Bacillota > Clostridia > Lachnospirales > Lachnospiraceae > Blautia > Blautia faecis. The sequence continues at coordinate 66,864 of NZ_JAQDKY010000015.1, forward strand.
CATGAAATTTCTCTTGATGTTCTTGATACCCTGCTTCAGAGTATACCAGATGGTACTAGGCCTCATAATATTCTCCCTCTTTCTCGTCGCTGATGATCACTCCATTATGCATGGTCAGTACACGCTTCTTCATGGAATTGACAATCTCTTTATTGTGGGTTACTACCAGAACGGTGGTTCCACGCTGATTGATCTCCTCAAGGAGCTTCATGATCTCCTCGGATGTCTTCGGATCAAGATTACCAGTGGGCTCGTCTGCAAGAAGGATGTCCGGACGGTTTACAATCGCCCTGGCAAGGGCAACTCTCTGCTGCTCTCCACCTGACAGCTCGTCCGGGTATGCCTTGTATTTCCCTGCAAGTCCAACCTCCTGAAGTACCTCCGGAACTCTCTTGCGGATAACTCTGGTAGGACGGTTCACAACACGCTGGGCAAAAGCTACATTCTCATACACATCCCTGTCCTTCAGAAGACGGAAGTCCTGGAATACAACACCAAGCTTACGGCGGTACTTGGCCACACGACGGTGCTTCATTCCCTCAAGCTTCTCTCCGCTTACGATAATCGTACCGGATGTGGAATCCAGTTCCTTCAAAAGCAGCTTGATCAGCGTGGATTTACCAGAACCGCTGTTTCCTACTATAAATACGAATTCACCTTTATCTACATGGAGATTGGCGTGATTCACTGCCGGCAGTCCCGGTCCATAGGACTTGCTTACATCTATCAGATCAATCATGATATCCTCCTACATTTTTCATATAAAAATTCAATTCAGCAGTTTGCTTAATTTTTATGTAACATTATTGTAATATATGTCTGATGAAAATGCAACCTTATTTTTCCCGAAAGCATAAGCATTACCGGTTACTGGTTACTGTGAACTTCGTTCACAAAAAACGCCTCGCGGAATGTTACCAGTGAACAGTAACCATTACCGTTCTATCGTTATCATATCTTCTTCCATACACAGTAACATGCCATCTTTCCAGCTTCATTTTCAGGCAGTACTTTATTATAACAGAGAAAACTAAGAACGCAATAGATTTCACAAAGGAAACACAAAGCAGATCCAGAAATATTTCCAAATACCACGTTCAGAGTTCTCATACTGATAAATCACAAGAGATAAAATATGCCTGCCACAAACAAATGCAGCAGGCACAGAAATTACAGATATGAAAATTAATACTCCAGAGTCTCCATATACTTCATGTATCTTACAACCATCAGCGCAATCTTGAATGTGATCGCATCCTCGAATACACGAAGGTCAAGACCGGTGCTCTTCTGAAGCTTGTCCAGACGATAAACCAGAGTATTACGGTGAATGTAAAGCTGTCTGGAGGTCTCGGATACATTCAGGCTGTTCTCGAAAAACTTGTCGATGGTGACCAGAGTCTCCTCGTCGAAATCATCCGGGGACTTGCCGCCAAAGATCTCCTTAATAAACATCTTGCACAGCGGGATCGGAAGCTGATAGATCAGACGACCAATTCCAAGAGAGCTGTAAGCAATAACATCCTTCTCAGGTGAGAAAATCTTGCCTACATCAAGAGCCATTCTGGCTTCCTTGTAGGAACGGGAAACTTCCTTCAGCTCGCTTACGATAGTTCCATATGCAATATGTGTATTATTCTCTTTCTCAAGGCCTAAGGTATCAAGGATGGTCTGGGCAAGCTTGTCCATCTCCTCGTATCCTTCATTCTCCTCAAGCTCCTTGACAATGATAATACTCTTCTCATCAACAGCTGTGATAAAGTCCTTGCTCTTGCCGCCGAACAGACTCTTCACGCTCTCCATGGAGCTGTGCTCTCTCTCCTGCTCAAGCTCCAGGATCATAACCACCCGTCGAACATCCGCATCAATATGAAGCTTCTTCGCACGATTATAAATATCTACCAGAAGCAGGTTATCAAGAAGCAGGTTCTTAATGAAGCTGTCCTTGTCAAAACGCTCCTTATATGCAACGATCAGGCTCTGGATCTGGAAAGCGGCAAGCTTTCCTACCATATAAGTGTCTTCATCTTCTCCGTGGGCGACCAGAATGTATTCCAGCTGGTAATCATCACAGACCTTGAAATACTGATAACCTTTCACAAGCTGGCTGGCAGCCTGGGATTCCACAAATGCCTGAATATCCTGTGGCTGAATCTCAAATTCACTGTAGGTGGACGCCAGTGTCTTGCCATCTGTGTCAATAATGCAAAACTCCGTCCTGGATATCTCCCTGAGCCCCTCAAGTGTATTCTGCAGTACCTGATTTGATATCATTACCCTTCCGTCCCTTCTTGTAAATTATAGGGCTACTGGTCTCACAGCTGTCAATGTATTCCAGGATAGTGAAAAGATAGTGAAAACATTGTCAAAGAGAGCAGTAACATTATATGTTCGCCGGTATGACCGGCATGAATCGCTGTCCATTAGTGCCAAAATTCGCGGTCTCAAATCTGTAATATTGCACAAAACCCCAGACAGTCTTAGGAAAATCTACTGATTCAAAAAATCCATGAACCTATTTTAATACAAAATCACCAAAAAAGGAAGAGGAAAGTAGAAAAAATTTACAAATTTCCAGCAAATTTTTTTAACTTTTTCTATAGCACTCCAATTTCAAGCCCTATTTTCCTTTTTTTGCGGTGCGCAAAAGGCTTTGGTAAAGTTTTTCTTTTTACTTACGTTCAATAAATCCCTCACCATGGACTTCACGCACGTCAGACACGATCACAAAAGCATCCGGGTCAATATGGTCTACCAGCTCTTTCAATGCCACGATCTCCTTGCGTCCCACAACGCAGTAAAGAAGCAGCTTGTCCTGGCCGGAGTACATTCCCTTTCCGTGGATTCCGGTCACGCCACGATCCAGTTTGTCCATGATTTCTTTGGAAATCTCGTCAGGCTTGCTGGTAATGATATACGCCTGTTTTGAAAATTTCAGACCTTCGATCAAGCTGTCAGATACCTTTGTTACAAGATAAACGGCGATGATGGCATAAAGTGCTTTCTGCACACCGAACACATACATACCTACAAGTACGATGGCTCCGTCAATAAACTGCATAATCTGGGCAATGGAGTAATGGCGGAGCTTCCGCTGCAGCAGTGCCGCCATCATGTCTGTGCCCCCGGTAGTTCCTCTTCCAAGAAACACAAGTCCGATTCCAATCCCCTGGATTACACCACCATAAACGGCTGCCAGCAAAAGATCATTTCCTGCAATATCAAATGCCGGAAGAACCGCCAGCCAGAATGACAGGCAGATTTCTCCCACCAGTGCCCTTTTCACAAACTGGAATCCACTGAGCTTCATTCCGATCAGAAACAGCGGGATATTCAGACTTAAGTTTGTGATCCACAGCGGGATGCCTCCCGGCACGACTCCCTCCGTCCACTCTTTTACCAGGATCGCAATACCGGAAAAGCCTCCGGTTACCATACCGGACATATCGAAAACACTGTTTATGGCAGTTGCCATAAGGGCTGTACCCACAATGATCATCAGGTAGTCCAGGAAGGCAGCTTTTTTGTTATTTTGGAACATGGCGTTACCTCCGTATTCTGCTTTCTTATTCATCATCCTCCAATTGCTTTGTAAGATATCTTCCAACGATTTTGGAAAATCCGGTAATATTCCGGATATATGCAAAATCCTTTCCAAAAATCTTCTTCTCCGTCGCCAGATCTTTCTCTTCCCCGGCGAAAACACCCAGCACGCTCACTCCCTGGCTGCGCAGCTTACGGATCTGGGCTGCAGTGTCAGTAATTGCGTACTTCCCATGATACGGTGCCGGATTCTTCGCATTGGGACGATTGACAATAACATCGTAAGGACGTCCATCACTGAGAATGATCAGAATCTTTTTCTCTTCCTCCCGGTTCAGCAGGCCGTATCCTGCTGCCCGGATGGCAAGTCCGTCACGGTTGTTGGATGATGTTACATAGTTAAATATATTTTCGTTTGCACTTCTTGGGTCGTCATATTCTCTGAAGCGATGGAGAATGGTATAGTCCCAGAAAGTGCAGTAGCTCATCACTCTGTGGGGCAGCTCTGCATTGCTAAGTGCCTCGCTGATAATGTAGGCCTGCAGCGCTACCTCGCCCTGGCGGCTCATCTGGGAACCACTGGCATCGATCAGCACATCTACCACAAAATCAGAAGAATCTCCCTTCAATTCCCGCTTAAAAACCTGTGCATCACTGCTTCTTCCAAGCCTCCACAGCCTTGATGGAACAATCATTCCTCTGTCTGAAAGAATCTCCTGATTTTCACTTTTGATGACCAGGGACTTCTTCAGCATTTCTGTGAGAAGGGAGATATTCCGCTTCACAATGCGGTGTTTGTCATGATAAAGCCAGATATTCTTATTTTTCAACCTTTTTGCATATTCATACTGGTAATTTCGTTTTACCGGACTTTTCAGAATTCCCTCAGTAAAATACAGGCTGCAGTCGCTGTGGATGTCACGGCACATCAGCTGGTTTATCCGCTTCTCTTCCAGCTCGCTCAGATAAGTTTTTCCAAAATTCAGTTCCACATAGGTGTGGGCTTTTTCCAAAGCCTCCGGAGGCAAAACTGTAATTTTCTGTTTCGACTGCCTTTCCTCTTCCATCTCCCGGGTGACATCCACATTCTCCATACCCGCCACATTGGAGGTAAGCTGCTCCATATAGCTTTCCAGTGCGTCCTCATACATTTCTTCGGAAAGATAGTCGTGCCAGTCGAACTCCGTCAGATCCTCCATAGTGACAGCAAGCACCTGCTCAAGGGTTGCCTTTTTGGAAAAATCGGGGTCAGCGACTTCATTGTATACAGTATCTATGATGCGGATTAAAGACATTGTATCCGTAGTCTCTGCTGCGCTGGAGATTAAATCAATATAGTGATAGATTCCTTTGTATTTTCTATCTTTTTGTTCTTTTTCCGTTATATTTGTTATAGTTTTGTTTGATGCATCCGCATTTTCCCCTCTGTCAATCCGCCTTCTCAGCAGATTCACTCTCAGATAGCCCAGCTTATCTGCTGCCGACGGCATAGTCTCATATTCCTGATCCAGTATGTCCTCGCAGGCTTTCCTCTGCATCTCCCAGATCCCAGGGCGCTGTTCACAGATCCGTTCTCCGATGGCTTCTTCAATACAGAGCTGCGAAACAAAGGTAAGCGCAGCTTCATCCGCGCCCATGAAGATTTTTTTCACCAGATACATTCCCAGAAAATCTTTATCGAAGAATTTCGCCAATGCGCCCTGCTTAATTCCATCATACAATGCAATATCCTTTGACCTGAGGAACAGGGAAACATCCGGCTTCATCTGCTGGGTGTAGTCCCCGCTGATAGTCCAGAGCAGATTTCGGATACGGTTTTCCAGCTCTAATTGATAATCCTGGATATTCAGTTCCTTAGTCTCCATAAACATCTTCCCGTGTCCAGCTCTGTGGAATTCTGGTTCGCACCACATCCTCCACGATTTCCTTCTCAAACACATCAAATGTTTTATTCACAATGCCCATGCGTACCGCCTGCCATGGGGAAAGCCCGGTACGCACGATCTTCATGGCAGCAAGCAGGCCGCGAAGATCCAGCGGCTTTGTGGAAATCTCACTGTTCATGGATTTCTGCTGCAGATCCAGAAATACTCCTATAAACTGCTCCACAGCCTCTTTCTTTGCATCCGGGAACATCCTGTTGAAAATAAATCCAAGCGTTTCCTCATTCTGTGCGGGCATGTCGATTACCAGAAAACGGGAAACCAGAGCCTCATTCAGCTCCTTGGTTCCGGCATACCCGTAATTCATGGTTCCAATAAATCTTGCCGCCGGGTGAAGGTCTATTTTGTCATATCCTGGCACATCAATAGACCGGCGGTAATCCAATGTGGCGTGAAGTACAGAAACCGCATCATTCTTCGCCATATTGATCTCATCCAGAATACCGAATCCGCCTTCCTCAGCACACTGGTAAATGCTTCCCTTACGCAGCTTCACCTGATTATCCACGAAAGTATCTGTTCCAATCAGGTCACCGCTGTTTGTATTCACATGAAAGGACACGTTATACACCGGTCTCCCGAAAATATATGCCAGATTTTCTGCCAGCACATTCTTTCCCGTAGCCTTCGGTCCTGCCAGAAGCAGATTCTCCTGCTCCAGCACCGCTGCCATGGCCATCTCCAATGTTTCCTTCCCATAAAATGGCAGCGCCGGCTTTATCCGTCTGTGCTTCGCTTCCTCTGAAACACCATATTCCTGTCGAAACTCTTCCGCCGCCTTAATAAGCGCCGCACTGACGCCTTGTTCCTCTAAAAAATCAAATTCACTCATCTTTTTCCTGCTTTCACTTTACCTCTTTAATAGAAAAGAGGACTGCGGCTGCAGTCCTCCTGATCACTTTACGGCTCAAACACCAGATCTCCATAAGATGGCATCGGCCACATATCTTTATCCACTAACATTTCCAGTTCGTCAACCGGCTCTCTTAATTTCTCCATTGCCGGAACCAGTTTCTCTCTGCAGAACACAGCCCTGTCACGTCCTTCCGGATGCGTCTCGATCTGATCTACCAGCTTGCTCAGCTTATTCATGGTACTGTTCACTTCTTTCAGAAGCTTGCTTGCTTTCTTCAGAAGATCCATCTGAACGCTCACGTCAATTGGTCCAACTGCCTTCACCTGATTGATGGACTCTGCCAGTACAGTTGTATACTTGATAACTGCCGGAATGATCTGCTTGGTTGCCATGTCCACCATGGTTTTCGCTTCGATGTTAATTGCTTTCGCATAAATCTCATACTGGATCTCCGCTCTGGACTCCAGCTCAGTCTTTGTAAATACTCCAAATTCTCCGAACAGTTCTACAGCCTTATCTGTAGTAAGTGCCGGAATGGCATCTACCATAGATGGCAGAACAGGAAGTCCGCGGCGGCGTGCCTCTTTTTCCCATTCAGGAGCATAGCCATTGCCGTTAAATACGATTCTCTGATGCTGGGTAGCATATTCCTTGATCAGATCATGGACTGCCAGATCAAAGTCTTCTGCGCTCTCCAGAACATCGCAGGCTTCCTTAAACGCCTCAGCAGTAATGGTATTCAGCACCACATTGCATGCGGAAATGGAATCCTTGGAACCAACCATACGAAACTCGAATTTATTGCCGGTAAAAGCAAAGGGTGAAGTACGGTTACGGTCTGTAGCATCCTTCATGAAATCCGGAAGCGTCTTAACGCCTGTATCCATTTTCTCCCCTGTCTTACTTCTTGTAGCAGTACCAGTGCTGATCAGCTGCTCCAGCACATCCTCAAGCTGCTCTCCAAGGAAAACCGAAATAACAGCTGGCGGAGCCTCATGACCGCCAAGGCGCTGGTCATTTCCAACATCTGCTGCGGACTCACGAAGAAGATCTGCATGCTTGTCAACGGCTTTCAGGATACAGGTCAGAACCAGAAGGAACTGAATGTTCTCATGTGGTGTCTTCCCCGGCTCCAGAAGATTAATTCCGTCATCAGTAGTCAGGGACCAGTTATTGTGCTTACCAGAACCATTCAATCCTGCAAAAGGTTTCTCGTGAAGCAGACAGCGCATGCCATGACGGCTTGCCACCTTTTTCAGGATACGCATCATGATCTGGTTGTGATCTGCTGCAATATTAACAGGTGCATAGATCGGCGCAAGCTCATGCTGTGCCGGTGCAACCTCATTGTGCTGGGTCTTGGCTGTAACTCCCAGCTTCCAGCACTCTTCATTTACTTCTTTCATATATGCGGAAACTCTCTGACGGATGGTTCCGAAATAATGGTCATCCATCTCCTGTCCTTTCGGAGGCATGGCTCCGAAAAGAGTGCGTCCGGTGTAAACCAGATCCTTTCTCTGCATATATTTCTCTTTATCAACAAGGAAATACTCCTGCTCTGCACCAACAGATGGTGTCACTCTCCTGGAGGTCGTATTTCCGAAAAGTCTGAGAAGTCTTAACGCCTGTGTATTGATGGCTTCCATAGAACGAAGAAGCGGTGTCTTCTGATCCAGCGCTTCTCCTGTATAGGAACAGAAAGCGGTAGGAATGCATAAGGTTCCACCTGCTGCATCATGTCTTACAAAAGCCGGTGAGGTACAATCCCATGTTGTATAGCCTCTTGCCTCAAAGGTGGCACGAAGTCCGCCAGATGGAAAAGAAGATGCATCCGGCTCTCCCTTGATCAGCTCTTTACCAGAAAAGCTCTGAAGGACTTTTCCATTCTCCATAGGTGCGGTGATAAATGCATCGTGCTTCTCTGCAGTTACGCCTGTAAGGGGCTGAAACCAGTGACTGTAATGAGTGGCCCCCTTCTCGATGGCCCATTCCTTCATCTCGTGGGCAACCACATCTGCAACCTCCATGGAAAGCTCCTTGCCCTCTTCAATGGTTTTCTTCAGCTCTTTGTAAACCTTCTTCGGCAGACGGTCCTGCATGACGGAATCATTGAATACATCACATCCGAATAATTCCTTCACATTAACATAATCTCCCATTGTTCCTCTCCTCTCGTTCATCTCGCTGCTTATTTCCCCAGGCTTCCATTTATCTGCGGTACCTTCTCTCCATAAACAACGATTCATCACACATTACTGGTTCTTATTTTTTCACATGTAAGCACTTAATGCTTTCACAGGTGCAAGGCAAAAAACGCGCAAAAATTCTCTCTGGTGATACCAGCCGGTCTCACCCTGTTTACTTGTCGCTCTTCAGGCAAAGATTCAGTGCCTGCTGCAGATTCTCAATCTCTACCAGCCTTGGGCTTCCGCCGTACTCACCATCCAGTGTCCATGCTACTTCTTCCTCTGCTTCAACTGTAAGCTTCCGGGCCTTGAAAGAATAGATCAGGTCAGAATTATCCTCCATGTTGAGAAGATTCCGGATAATCTCCTGCATTTCCAGCGGGTTCTTAGGCTGTACGATCAAAGTGACCTCAAAAAGGCCGTCGTTCATATCCACATCCTTGGTCAGGTTCTTAAATCCGCCCACAGACCTGGAATTGGTGACCATGCCGTAGATAAAATTATCTTCTATCACACCATTCTCTGTTGTCACTTTCATATGGTAAGCCTTGATATCCAGAAGTCTCTTGGCACCTTCCAGGACATAAGCAAGATGGCCCAGAATGTTCTTCAGATCCTGACTTGTCTCATACGACACATCTGTAAAAAGACCAAAAGCAGCTACATAGGCAAAAGTCTGGCTGTTAAATCTGCCTACGTCGCATCTGTAAATCTCTTCCTTCATGATCATAGATGCCGCATCCAGCATATTTTTCGGCATAAAAAGGCTGTTGGCAAAGTCATTGGTGCTTCCTGCCGGTATGTATCCGACCGGAACCTTGCTTCCCACCTCGGTAATTCCTGTAACCACTTCATCCAGCGTGCCGTCACCGCCGCTGCAGACGATCAGATCCACCTTGTCCGCATATTTCTTCACCTGTTCATAGGCATCCTTCGGGGCCTGAGTTGCGCGGATGATCACCTCATAACCGCCTTTATTAAAGATATCTACTATATCCATCAGAGATGTCTTGATCTTGCCCTTCCCTGCTTTGGGATTAAAAATAAATACCAGTTTTTTCTCCAACTTCATTCCTCTTTTTCATTACCATTTATTTTACACATAAAATCAATTCACATATGATACTATAAAAAAAAGAGGGCAAAATGTCAACGCTTTTGCCCTCTTTTATAGTCTTTTTAGAATTAAAACAAGCTAAATTTTTTTGGTCTGTTCTGCTTATTTTTGGAAAAACTGAAGCATTTCTTTTCCATTTTTTATATTCTTCCTGCTTAAGCCTCACGCACAGCGTCTTTCATAGACTTTACATAATCCTTTACATATGGGACGCAGTTTTCTCCATGTGCGGCACAAATTTTCACAATGGCGGAGCCTACAATCGCACCGTCGGACTGGGCAGCCATTTTCTTTGCCTGCTCCGGGGTGGAGATGCCGAAGCCTACTGCACAGGGAATGTCCTTTGCAGCTTTTACCAGCTTCACCATCGCTCCGATATCGGTGGTGATCTGGGTTCTGGTTCCGGTTACGCCAAGGGAGGAAACGCAGTATACGAAGCCATTTGCCTCTTTTGCAATCCGGGTGATCCGGTCGTGGGATGTGGGTGCGATCAGGGAAATCAGCTCCAGACCATACTGTTTGCAGACCACATCGAACTCCTCTTTTTCCTCAAAAGGTACATCAGGAAGAATCAGTCCGTCCATTCCAATTTCCGCAGCTTTCCTGATGAAACGCTCTGTTCCATAGGAAAAAACAACGTTTGCGTAGGTCATAAATACCATTGGGATACTGGTTTTTTTACGGATTTTTACCACCATGTCAAAGATCTTGTCTGTGGTTACTCCGCCGCTCAGTGCACGCACATTGGCTTCCTGGATCACAGGACCTTCTGCTGTCGGGTCGGAAAACGGGATTCCAAGCTCGATAAGGTCTGCGCCTGCTTCCTCCATTGCATAGACAAGCTGCTCAGTGATCTCCAGAGATGGATCTCCGCAGGTGATAAATGGGATAAATGCTTTTCCTTTTGCAAATGCTTCTGAAATTCGGTTACTCATGGATATCCTCCCCTCTGTATCTTGCGATTGCTGCACAGTCTTTGTCGCCTCGGCCGGAAATAGTGATGACTACGCACTGATCCTTGCCCATCTGGGGCACGATTTTTTTTGCATAGGCAACAGCGTGGGCACTTTCAATGGCAGGAATGATTCCTTCTGTTTTGGAAAGATATTCAAAGGCTTCTACTGCTTCTTCATCTGTTACAGGTACATACTGGGCGCGGCCAATGTCGTAAAGGTGGGCATGCTCCGGTCCGATTCCCGGATAATCCAGTCCTGCGGAAATAGAGTAAACCGGCGCGATCTGTCCGTACTCGTCCTGGCAGAAATAGGATTTCATTCCATGGAAGATTCCAAGTCTGCCAGTGGCAATGGTGGCTGCGGTCTCTGCAGTATTTACGCCGCGGCCTGCTGCCTCGCAGCCGATCAGCTGTACATCTTTGTCTTCAATAAAGTGGTAAAAGGTTCCGATGGCATTGGAGCCGCCGCCTACACAGGCAAGGACTGCATCTGGAAGCCTGCCTTCTTTTTCCAGCATCTGTTCCTTGATTTCTTTGGAGATAACTGCCTGGAAATCGCGGACAATGGTTGGGAAAGGGTGAGGGCCCATAACGGAGCCCAGTACATAATGGGTATCTGCTATACGGTTGGTCCATTCACGCATGGTCTCGGATACGGCATCTTTCAGGGTGGCAGTTCCGGAGGTTACAGGATGAACTTTTGCTCCAAGGAGACGCATCTTATATACATTTAATGCCTGGCGCTCGGTATCTTCTTTTCCCATGAATACCTCGCATTCCATTCCCATAAGGGCTGCTGCTGTGGCTGTGGCTACACCGTGCTGTCCGGCTCCGGTTTCCGCGATAACACGGGTTTTGCCCATTTTTTTTGCAAGAAGCACCTGACCTAAGACGTTGTTGATCTTGTGGGCGCCGGTGTGGTTTAAGTCTTCTCTTTTTAAATAAACCTTTGCGCCGCCAAGGTCTTCGGTCATGTGAGCTGCGTAGTAGAGGCGGGATGGTCTTCCTGCGTATTCATTTAAAAGTTCTGTAAGCTCCCGGTTGAATTCCGGATCGTCTTTATAGTGGTTGTAGGCTTCTTCCAGTTCGATCACTGCGTTCATCAGGGTTTCGGGGATATACTGGCCGCCGTGGATTCCAAATCTTCCGTTTGACATAGCGTTGTTTCCTTTCGTTTCGCTGTTTTGTATATGAATTACTTTCTTCACTCTTCACTCTAAATCTGCTTCTCGCTCTTTTCTGTATGCTTCCAGTGTATTAATCTGCTTCAGCATACGGGCAATCTGCTGTATTTTCGCCCGGTCTTTTCTTCCATCGGTTTCCAGGCTGCTGCTCAGGTCTACAGCCCATGGGTGTAAGGTTCCGATGGCGCTGCGGAGGTTTTCGGGACCGATTCCTCCGGCAAGGAAGAATGGGCGACGGACTGGGGGAACCAGGGTCCAGTCGAAAGGTTCGCCGGTTCCTCCTGCGCCCTGGTCTAAGAGGATGTAGTCGGCAGGGCTTCGAAGGGCCCGCTGTACATCTTCGGGTGTTTTTATGGAAAAGGCCTTGATGACAGGCTTTCCAGTCATATTCTGGATTTTTTCGATGTAGTCTTCGTCTTCATCCCCGTGAAGCTGGGCTGCCCATAGGGTGCCATCTCTTAATAAGGAAATGGGGAGTTCCGGGGCAGCGTTTACGAATACACCTACGGGAAGGATTTCCTTGTCCAGTCCCTTAACCAGGACTTTGACCTGTTCTGCCGTAAGGCTTCGTCTTCTTCCTGGAACTTCAATTATGAATCCCGCAAAATCCGGTTTTGCTCCATTTACGGCTTCAATATCCTCTTTGCAGGTCAGACCGCAAATTTTTAATTTTGCCATACTGTTTCGTTCCTTTTCTTTAATTTTTTATTTTCCAACTATTTTATCAGCACATTGTACATCTTAGATTGCCAGAGCGTGCATGGAATATCACTTATCACCATGAGTCAGCTCAGACAATCCCTGCATTTAATGCCCCAAGTGCCGCTTTCTTGTCAGGGCTGCGCATTAAGGTCTCCCCGATCAGGACTGCATCTACTTTGTTTTCATATAATATACGGATATCCTCCGCTGTCTTAATACCACTTTCGGAAACAAACACCGTATCAGCAGGTGCCATGTTCCGCAGTCTGATACTGTTTCCCATATCAACGGTAAAATCATGGAGATTCCGGTTGTTCACTCCCACGATTTTTGCTCCAAGATTCAAAGCACGGTCCACTTCCCACTGATCATGAGCTTCTACCAGAGCATCCAGCCCCAGCTCCTGTGCCAGTTCCCCAAAGGCTTTTAACTGGCTGTTATCAAGAATCGCACAAATCAGAAGTACAGCGGAAGCCCCAAATGCTTTTGCCTGGTAGAGCATGTACTCATCTACTGTAAAATCCTTTCGAAGCACCGGAATATTCACTGCCTGGGAAATTTCCTGCAAATACCTGTCTGCGCCCTGGAAATAAAAGGGCTCTGTGAGACAGGAGATTGCAGAAGCACCGGCCTGCTCATATTCCTTTGCAATGTCCAGATAAGGAAAATCTGGTGCGATCAATCCTTTTGAAGGAGATGCTTTTTTTACTTCACAGATGTAAGACATTCCCGGCTTTTTTAATGCCTCCAGAAAAGAGATTTTTTCCTCGGCATGTTTCGCCAGATCGGAATTCTGCTGTGAGATAAGTTCCCTTAATGGGAATTTAAATTTTTCCTCCGCAATACGCTCTTTTGTGCGCGCTGCTATCTCGTTTAAAATACTCATTCTATCTCCTGTAAAACTCTCTGTGATGTCATTCTCTCTTGTCGTCACCTTTATCCAAATGAGTTATATTGTTATTTTTTTTAGTGTTATTTTGTTTTGTGATGTGATTATTGTTATTTTTGTTATTATTTGTGTTTATTTTTCACTCCAGATTACTCTTTTGTATAAATTCTTCCAGTTTCTTCAGGGCAGCCCCGCTGTCGATCAGCTGCTCTGCCATCTTCACACCTGCTTCAATGGAAGCTGCTTTGCCTGCAATATAAAGTGCGGCACCAGCATTCAGGCAAACTGCATGACGTTTCGCACCTGTCTCTTTGCCTTCCAGAATTGCTTTTGTGATTTCGGCGTTCTCCTGCGGGGTTCCTCCCTGAAGCTCCTCTTTTGTGCAGCGCTCATAGTCAAACTGCTCCGGAGTGAGTACATAGGATGTAAATTTGCCATCTTTGATCTCACATACAGAAGTCGGTGCACTCATGGAAATTTCATCCAGACTGTCCTGTCCAAAGACAACCATTCCTCTTGTTACTCCAAGATTTGCCATAACCTGCGCAAGAGGCTCAACAAGGGCTTCATCATAAACACCCATCAGCTCCATATTGGCGCCAGCCGGGTTGCTTAACGGTCCAAGAATATTAAATACAGTACGGATTCCCAGCTCTTTACGGATTGGAGCCACATACTTCATTGCAATGTGATAGTTCTGGGCAAACAGGAAGCAGATTCCGATTTTTTCCAAAAGCTCCTGGCTTTTTTCCGGTGGAATTGTGATCTTAACGCCCAGAGCTTCCAGCACATCTGCGGCTCCTGATTTTGAAGAAGCGGCTCTGTTTCCATGCTTTGCTACCGGTACACCTCCTGCTGCGATCACAAGGGAGGCAGTAGTGGAAATGTTAAAGGAATTGGAGCCGTCTCCACCAGTACCTACGATTTCCAGTACATCCATGTCATGAAGCAGCTTGATGCAGTGTGCTCTCATGCCTGCCGCGGAAGCGGTAATCTCATCAATAGTTTCCCCTTTCAACGCCAGAGCAGTCAGATAGGCTGACATTTGTACCGGAGTAGCTTTTCCGCTCATAATCTCGTCCATTACCTCTTCTGCTTCCAGATAGGTTAAGTTCTGTTTCTTCGATAATTTGATAATACTTTCTCTGATCATTTTTTCTGCTCCTCTCTGATGTTGTCCTTTATAAATTGTCAAATCTGACTTGCGCTTCCAGAGCGTGTTTGAAAAATCAT